>NZ_JALCZB010000046.1:0-34538 GCF_022690745.1 Anaeromyxobacter sp. SG64
GCCCGCGACGGGCGCGGCCCGGCCCGGCGCCTCGGCGAGCCGCGCGAGCGCGAGCGCGAGGTGCGCGTCCGGCAGGTCCGGCGCGAGCGCGACCGCGAGCTGGGCGTGGGCCACGGCCTCGGCGACGAGGTCCGACGCGAGCGCGCGCGAGACGGCGCGCGTCTCGGCGACCGCGAGCGGGACGAGGTTCTCGATCCCGAGCTCGCGCTGCGCGCCGAGCAGCGCCTCGGCCGCCGCGTCGGCGCGGGCGGGATCTCCGTCGCGGAGCGCGTCCCGCCGCTCCGCCCAGCGCCGCATGAGCTGGGCGTAGGTGGTCGAGACGGGCACGATGCGCCGCGCGCGCTCCGCCGGCGGCAGGCGCACCTCCGACGCAGGGGGCGGAGCGGCGCTCGGGCCGGGGCGGACGGACGCGTCGGAGGGCGGCACGTCGGCCGGGACGGGCGGGGACCGCTGCGCCGAGCCGGCCGCTCCGGGAGTGGAGAGCGTCCCGCCTCCGGCAGGCCGCGCAGCGGCGGGCGCGGGCGGCACCAGCGTGGGCACGGCCTCCTCGGCCGTCTCCTCCCCCTCCACGACGAGCCTCGGGGGCGCGAGCTGCGCGGCGGCGAGGACCGGCGCGGCGAGCGAGAGGAGCGCGACGAGGAGGATGGGCGATCCGCGGTGGGCCACGCGAGAACGGGATGCTAGCACGCCCGCTCCTGGGCTAAGAAGACGCGACCATGTCGCGCGCCACCGATGCGATCGAACGTCTCCTCGGGATCATGGAGCGGCTACGCGGACCCGGAGGCTGCCCGTGGGATCGCGAGCAGACGCTGCGGAGCCTCCGGCCTTACGTGCTCGAGGAGACGTACGAGGTGCTCGAGGCGATCGACGCGGGCGACGCCCGGGAGCACTGTGAGGAGCTCGGCGACCTCCTCCTCCAGATCGTGTTCCAGGCGCAGCTCACGCGCGAGCAGGGCCAGTTCGACTTCGCAGACGTCGCGAACGCCATCTCGAACAAGCTCGTGTCGCGCCACCCTCACGTGTTCGGCGACGTCGCGGTGAAGGACGCGGACGACGTGCTCCGGCAGTGGGCGGCGCTGAAGCGCGAGGAGAAGCGCGCGAAGGGGCGCGGCGAGAGCGTGCTCGAGGGCGTGCCGCGGGAGATGCCGGCGCTCGCCCGCGCGGACCGGCTCACCGAGAAGGCGAGCCGCGTCGGCTTCGACTGGCCGGACGCGGGCGGCGCGAGAGAGAAGCTCTCGGAGGAGATCGGCGAGCTCGACCAGGCGATCGCCTCGGGCGACCGCGACGCGATCGAGCACGAGCTGGGGGACGTCCTCTTCGCCGCCGCGAACCTGTCCCGCAAGCTCGGGATACCTGCAGAGGAGGCCCTTCGGGGGACGGTCGCTCGCTTCATAGCGCGCTTTTCCCACATCGAGCGCGAGCTCGCGCGCCGCGGCGTGCCCCACGGCGGCGCCTCCCTCGACGAGATGGACGCCCTCTGGAACGAGGCGAAGATCTTGGAGGCCAAGGCGAAATCGCCAGCCGATCCGGCCGTCACCGAGCCGCCACAGGGTTTGGGGAAAGAACGTGGATAAGTCTGTGGGCAGCCCCCTCGGAAGGCGGATTTTCGCGGGTGCGGCGGGCTCTGCTGCATTTTGCGGCGGTCGCGAACCTGTGTGATTCCGGTCGCTTGTCCTTGGACACACCCACGAACGTCCACATCCGGGAGTCAAGTGACCCGCGAGGATTCCCGCTTCTTCGCCGCCGGTGGATAACTCTCCTCCCCCTGTGTCTCCCAGACCCGCACCCGACGTGGGACAGCCGTTCGGGTAATGCGCGGGTGGTTGCAGGAGAAGGGCGCGTGCGACCGCCGCTGCGCTCTGCCGCGCCGCCCTAGGGCATGCGGCGCGAATGGGCCGCGGGACCGCATGGCCGTAGGGGCCGCGGAGCACGCCCGCGGTCGAGGCGAACGGTCGCTGCGCGCCGGCCTGCGCGACGCCGCGCAGCCGAGCGGTCATAACCCCTTGACGTCGCTCGCGATGGACGGTAGATAGCGCGCCCTCGTACCCCTATAGAGCACAGAGGTCAGCTTGGCGAATACCGCATCGGCCGAGAAGCGAAACCGTCAGGCGCAGAAGCGCCGCGCCCGCAACGTCCAGGTCCGCACCGGCGTGAAGAGCGCCGTGAAGAAGGCGCGCGAGGCGATCACCCAGGGTGACGCCAACGCTGCCCGCGACACGTTCAAGGCCGCGGCCCGCGCGCTGGAGAAGGCGACGTCGAAGGGCGTCGTGCACAAGAACGCGGCGTCGCGGAAGATCTCGCGGCTCGCGAAGGCGGCCGCCAAGGCCGCCGCCGCGAAGTAGGCGGAGCTACCGCTCGAACGCGCGGAGGAGGTCGCGCGCCGCGTCGCCCGCCACCCGGCGGAGCGCGAGCGCGCGGCGCCCCTCCGTCTCGAGCGCGTCGTTCACGCGACGACCCTGCGCGTCGAGCGCCGACACGCCCGCGAGGTAGTCGGCGTCGCGCCGCACCGTCCGCTCCGACACGGTCGCGCCGTCCACGACGAGGCGCGCCTTCACCACCACCCCGATGCGCCAGGTGGAGCCGTCCGGCGAGGACGTCCCGGGCGCGGTCGCGCGCACCTCTCCGACGATCTCCGCAGGCGCGCCGGGCCCCGCCGAGGCGCCGCGGCGCGCGAGCTCGTCCCGCAGCGCCGCCGTCAGCTCAGCCCCGAGCGACGCCTCCGTCGAGAGGTTCTCGAACGGCTGGACGTGGACGCGCTCCGCGCCGCCCTTCGCGACGTAGCGGTTCTCGAAGCCGTAGCCGCAGCCGGACAGCGCGAGCACCAGCGCGAGCGCCGCCAGGCCCGCGGGCGGTCGGGCTCCGCGTGGGGAGGCTGCCGGCCGCATCGGCGACCCCTGCCGCACCTCGTGTCGCCAGCGCAAGCGCAGGGGCGGCCGGCTGAGGCCGCCCCGGAGCGCGCCGGGGGGGTGTGGGGGGGTAGCCAGCCTCATCGGCTACCCCACCACAAAGTTGATCAGCCGCTTCGGGACGAAGACGACCTTGCGGATCGTCTTGCCGTCGAGGTGCGCCCTCACCCGCTCCTCGCCCTCCGCGAGCGCGCGGACCTCGGCCTCCGCGGCGGCGACGGGCGCCTGCACCTCACCGCGAAGCTTGCCGTTCACCTGGACGGCGATCGTGACCACGTCCGCCGCGACGAGCGCGGGGTCGAAGGTGGGCCACGGGTGCTCCGCGAGCAGCTCCTCGCGCACCGACGGGCCGAGCACCTCGTGCCAGAGCTCCTCGGCCGCGTGCGGCGCGAAGGGCGCGAGCAGCGTCGCGACCGCGAGGAGCGCCTCGCGCACGGCGGCCCGCTCCGGATCGGCGCCCGGCTCGAGCGCGTAGAGCGCGTTCACGAGCTCCATCAGCGCGGCGATGCTCGTGTTGAACTTGAGATCGCCCTGGAGCCCGTCGGTGACGCGCTTGATCGTGCGGTGCGTCTTGCGGCGGAGCTCGAGGAAGTCACCCTGCGCCTGCGCGAGCGCGGCCTCGGGCGCGCGGAAGCACTCCTGCCGCGCGTGGAAGATGCGCCACACCCGCGAGAGGAACCGGAACAGGCCGTCGACCTGCTCGTCCGACCAGTCGATGTCCTTCTCCGGGGGCGCGGCGAACAGCATGAAGAGCCGGACCGTGTCCGCGCCGAACCGCGCGACCATGGGGCCCGGGGCGACGACGTTGCCCCAGCGCTTCGACATCTTGCGGCCGTCCGGGCCGTTCACGATGCCCTGCGTGACGAGCCGCTTCACCGGCTCGTCCTCCTGGACGAGCCCGAGCTGGTGCATCACCCGGTGCCAGAAGCGGAAGTACAGCAGGTGCATCACGGCGTGCTCGGGGCCGCCGACGTACACGTCGACGGGGAGCCAGCGCTTCGCCTCGGCGGGATCGAACGGCCGCGTGTCGTCCTTCGGCGAGAGGTAGCGCGCGTAGTACCAGGACGAGTCTACGAACGTGTCCATCGTGTCCACCTCGCGCCGGGCGGGCTTGCCGCAGCGCGGGCAGGTGGTGTTCACGAACGACGGCACCTTCGCGAGCGGCGGCTCGCCGGTGCCGGTGATGAGCGCCTCCGCCGGCAGCGTCACCGGGAGCTGATCCTCGGGGACCGGCACGGCACCGTGGTCGGGGCAGTAGACGATGGGGATCGGCGTCCCCCAGTAGCGCTGGCGCGAGAAGCCCCAGTCGCGCAGGTGCCAGCGAACCGTGGCCTGGCCGAAGCCGCGCGTCTTCGCCTCGGCGGCGAGCTTCTCGCGCGCCGCCGCGCTGTCGAGCCCGGACGCGTCGCCGGACGCCTCGAGCACCCCGTCGGCCGTGTACGCCTCGGTCAGCGCGTCGCCCGCGGGGAGCCGCTCGCCCCGGGCCGGCTGGATGACCACGCGGATGGGCAGCCCGTACTTGCGCGCGAACTCGAAGTCACGCTGGTCGTGCGCCGGCACGCTCATAACCGCGCCCGTCCCGTACTCGGCGAGCACGAAGTTCGCGATCCAGACCGGGACCTCCTCGCCGGTGTACGGGTTCACCGCGTGCGCGCCGGTGAAGACGCCCTCCTTCGGCGCCGCCTCGCCGGTCCGCTCCGCGGCGTCGGTCTTGCGCATGCGCTCGACGAAGGCGCGCACCTCCGCCTGCCGCTCGGGGCGCGTGAGCCGCTCGACGAGCGGGTGCTCGGGCGCGAGGACCACGTAGGTGCAGCCGTGGATCGTGTCGACACGCGTGGTGAAGACCTTGATCGGCCCCTGCCCCGGCACCGCGAAATCCACCTCAGCGCCGACGCTCTTGCCGATCCAGTTGCGCTGCATCGTGATGATGCGCTCGGGCCACTCCGTGAGCCCGTCGAGCCCGTCGAGCAGGTCCTGGGCGAAGGCGGTGATGCGGAAGGCCCACTCCGGGATCACCTTCTCCACCACCGGCGAGCCGCAGCGCTCGCAGCGGTTGTCCTCGACCACCTGCTCGTTCGCGATGACCGTCGCGCAGCCGGTGCACCAGTTGGCCTTCCCCTCGCGCCGGTAGACGATCCCGCGCTCGAGCATCTTCAGGAAGAACCACTGGTTCCAGCGATAGTAGGACGGGTCGGCGGTGACGACCTCGCGGTCCCAGTCGAACGCGTAGCCGAGCTTCTTCATCTCGGCGCGGAAGGCGACGATGTTCTCGCGCGTCCGCTCGGCCGGGTGGCGTCCGTCCTTGATGGCGGCGTTCTCGGCGGGGAGGCCGAGCGCGTCGAAGCCGATGGGGTGCAGCACGTCGTGGCCGCGCATGCGCAGGTAGCGCGCGAGCGCGTCGCCGATGGTGTAGACGCGCGCGTGCCCCATGTGCATCGCGCCGGAGGGATAGGGGAACATCTCGAGCACGTAGCGCTTCTCGGCGTCGGGGCGGCGGCCGGCGTGGAAGGCGCCCGCCCCCTCCCAGCGCGACTGCCAGCGTGGCTCGATCGACTGCGGCTCGTAACGCTCGTTCATCGCCATAAGGGGCGGCGATATTACCGGACGTCGGGGTGTTCGTCTGCCCTTCGTGAGGAACGGCGCCCCCGTCCGCGCCACGCCGCGAGGCCCCGCCGGCCGCCGGGCGTTCGGTTATAGTGCCCGCCGCCAGAGCGCCCCGAAGCCCACGGAGCCCACCGCATGTTCCCGCCCGTCCACATCGCCGACATCGCCCAGCACGAGGGGAAGGAGGTCACCCTCCACGGCTGGCTGTACAACCGCCGCTCGTCCGGGAAGCTCCACTTCCTGCAGGTGCGCGACGGCACGGGCACCATCCAGTGCGTCGTGTTCAAGGGGAACGTGACGCCGGAGGTGTTCCGCGAGGCCGACCACCTGCCCCAGGAGACGAGCCTCACCGTCACCGGGCTCGTGAAGAAGGACGACCGCTCGCCCATCGGGTTCGAGCTCGACGTCCGCGACCTGAAGGTCGTCTCCCTCCCGGCGCAGGAGTACCCGATCGGACACAAGGAGCACGGCGTCGCGTTCCTCATGGAGCAGCGGCACCTCTGGCTCCGGTCGCAGCGGCAGCAGGTGATCCTGCGCGTGCGGCACACGGTCGAGAAGGCGATCCGCGACTTCTTCGACGCGCGCGGCTTCACGCTCGTCGACGCGCCGATCTTCACGCCCTCCGCCTGCGAGGGGACCTCCACGCTCTTCGAGGTCCCCTACTTCGATCTCGGCAAGGCGTACCTGACGCAGTCCGGCCAGCTGTACATGGAGGCCGCGGCCATGGCGCTCGGGAAGGTCTACTGCTTCGGCCCGACCTTCCGCGCCGAGAAGTCGAAGACGCGCCGCCACCTGACCGAGTTCTGGATGGTCGAGCCCGAGGTCGCCTTCATGGACCTCGACGGCGACATGCAGCTCATGGAGGAGTTCGTCTCGCACGTCGTCCAGACGGCCCTCGCGAAGCATCGCAAGGAGCTCGCGGCCGTCCTCGAGCGCGACGTCTCGAAGCTCGAGAGCGTGAAGCCGCCGTTCCCGCGCATCACGTACACGGAGGCGGTCGAGGTGCTGCAGAAGGCCGGTCACCCGATGAAGTGGGGCGACGACATCGGCGGCGACGAGGAGACGGTCATCGCGAAGCAGTACGACCGCCCGGTGATGGTCCACCGCTACCCGGCGGAGATGAAGGCCTTCTACTTCAAGAAGGACCCGACGGATCCGAAGGTCGCGCTCGGCTGCGACGTGCTCGCGCCCGAAGGGTACGGCGAGATCATCGGCGGGGGCGAGCGCGAGAGCTCGCTCGAGACGCTCGAGGCCGCCATCGCGCAGCACCAGCTCCCGAAGGAGGCGTTCGAGTGGTACCTCGACCTCCGCCGCTACGGGACGGTGCCGCACGCGGGGTTCGGCATGGGCGTCGAGCGCTGCGTCGCGTGGATCTGCGGCCTCCACCACGTCCGCGAGACCATCCCGTTCGCGCGGATGATGGAGCGGATCACGCCGTGAGCGGCGCCGGCTGATCCTGATCTTCCACGAGAGAGAGGGGCTCCGGCGATGAGCCGGAGCCCTGTCCGGTCGCCGCGGGATCAGCTACGCGTCGACACCTTGGGCATCGGGCAGGTGCTGAGGCCGAAGAGTCGGTACAGCGGGCAGAACCCGACGAGCCCGGTGAGAAGCGGGATGACGCCGATGAGCCCGATGAGCGGGCGGGGGCCGGCGACGGTGAGGGAGAGGAGCGCGAGCCCGACCACCACGCGGATGGTCCGGTCCAGAATGCCTTCGTTCATCATGTTTACGACCTCCTGCACCGGAGAGTGCCGCCGCCCGCCGGAGGATTCGCGGGCCGGCGCTTCTGGCGCTCGCGAATCCTTTCCGCGTCCGCGGGACTCGCAACGGAAGGAACGATGCTCGGCGCGCCGACGGACACCAGTGACGAGGAGCTGATCCGCCGGAGCGCGGCGCGCGACCGCGCCGCGTTCGACGCCCTGGTCGCGCGCCACGGCGGCGCGCTCCTTCGCTTCGCGACGCGCAGCTGCGGGACGGAGGTGGAAGCCGCCGACGCGCTGCAGGACGGGCTCCTCGCGGCGTGGCGCGGCGCCGGGACGTTTCGCGGCGACGCCAGCGCGCGCACCTGGCTCTTCCAGATCGTGCTCCACTGCTGCCGCCGGCGCGCGCGCCGGCGTGCGGGCGAACCGGAGCAGCACGCGCCCGTCGAAGCCGCCGCCGATCTCCCCGGAGCCGATGCGCCCGAGGCGCGGGTCGCGGCGCTGCAGGCCGGCGCCGCCCTCGAGCAGGCGCTCGCGTCGCTACCCGCGGCGGCGCGGGAGGTGCTGCTGCTCCGGGATGTCGAGGGGCTGTCGGGCGCCGAGACCGCGGCGGCGCTATCCATCGACCTCACCGCGATGAAGAGTCGACTCCACCGGGCGCGGCTCGAGCTCAAGGCCCGCGTCGAGGAGCGCCTCGGCCGCGCGCTCTCGGAGGTGCTGCCGTGACGATCGAGAACGAGAAGGTGATCGCGGGGCTCTCCTGCAGCGACGTCCTCGCGCGGCTCTCCGACTACGTCGACGGCGACCTTCCGGCGGAGGAGCGAGGGCGCGTCGAGGACCACCTGCGCGCGTGCGAGGGCTGCGCGCGGTTCGGTGGGGAGTTTGCGGCGACGGTTCGCGGGCTGCGCACCCACCTCGGCGCGCCCGCCAGCGTCTCCGGCGAGCTGAAGGACCGGCTCCGCCGGGCGCTCGACGACGACGGCGCGCCGTAGGGCCCCCGAGCATCTTTCGACGCTGTTGGTCCTGGTTCGACGGTTCGTCGTACAGTGACCGTCCAGGTCATCTGCAATGGCACCTCCCCTCGTCTTCCTGCCCGGCGCCGGCGGAAGTGAGTCGTTCTGGAAGCCAGTCGGACAGCGGCTGGCCGACCTGGGCGACGTCGTCCTCTTCGGCTACCCCGGGTTTGGCGGGGTCCCCGCCGATCCTGGCGTGAAGTCGCTGGACGACCTTTACCGCTGGATCGTCGCGCGCCTCCCTGCAGGAGCGAGTCACGTCATTGCGCAGTCGATGGGCGGAATCTTCGCCGCACGTCTGGCGCTGGAACATCCGGAGCGGGTTGAACGCTTGGTCCTGGTCGCGACCTCGGGCGGCATCGACGTACGACGGCTCGGCGCAGCGGAATGGCGTCACGACTACCGAGCGTCGTTCCCGGACGTGCCGAGCTGGTTCATCGACGACCGCACCGACCTCACGCATCGGCTCGCGGGGATCCGTGCACCGACCCTCCTGCTGTGGAGCGACTCGGATCCGATCAGCCCGCCCGCCATCGCTCATTTCCTTGCCGAGCGCATCGGGGGCGCTCGCGTCGTCACCGTGCCGGGCGGGACTCACGCGTTCGCGAACGAGCGTCCAGACGAGGTCGCGACGATCATCAGGTCCCACCTGGTACCGGTACAGCGGCCCTGACGCCGTGCCGCTCCGGCGAGGCGACGACGACCGATCGTATACGGCGGCCGGGGCAGGTTATCGGCCAACTCGACATTGCTTCAATTGACGGTGAGTGTCAGACCTCCATGCCATCCTGTATTCGATGGAGGCCGCGCTCCCCACGATCGAGACGGACGCGGTGACGCCCGAAGCCTCGCTGGCCGGCTACGCGGCGCCGCTGCTCGATCTGCCGCCGCTCACCCGGGCCGAGCTCGAGACGTGGTTTCGGGGCGGGGAGCCGGAGGCCGACGCCTGCGAGCATCTCCTCGCCTGGGCCGCACGGGCTCGGGGGACGCTGGACCTCGCGATCGGCGAAGGGCTCGACGCGCTCAGGCGGGGGGACCGGCTCGCGGAGCTGGGCTATCACCTCGACGACTACGCCCGCGAGGTCCTCGATCTCGGGAAGCGCACCGCCGAGAACCTCGCCCGGCTCGGGGCTGGGCTGCGCACGCGTCCACGGCTCCGGGCGGCGCTGCGGTCGGGGCTCGTCCGGGTCCGCGCTGCGGAGACGGTGCTGCCGGTCGCGGTCGGCGAGGCCGAGGCGCGCTGGGTCGAGCGCGCCAGCGTGCAGACGGTCCGCGAGCTGGAGGAGGCGGTCCGCGCGGCGCGGGCGGAGCCGGCCGCCGGCGAGGAGGAGTGGGTGCGGCTGCGCACGCATCTGCCGCTGAACGAGCGGCTGGTCGTGGACGAGGCGCTCGCGGCCGCGCGCGAGCAGGTGCCGGGCTCGACCCGGATCGAGCAGCTGGAGGCGCTCGCGCAGGAGTACCTCGCCGAGTTCTCGTCCGACGGCGACTCCCACGAGCCGCGCTCGCTCGGGCCCGGGTTTGGCGCCGTGGGCCCCGGTCACTCCGCGCGGCGCGCGGGGGACGGAGCCGAGACCGGCCGATGGGCGGCGCTCCCCCCAGTACCCGAGCTCGCCGCGCCTGACGTTCCGTTCGACGAGACCTCGACGGCGCAGGAGCTCGACGAGCGGCTCCGCGCGCTCGGCCGCCTGCGTTCCGGGTGGGATCGCCTCATCGGATTCTGCGGGTACGCCGTGAAGCGGAGCGGGATTCCGGTGCTCCTGGGCTACGACGGCTTCCGCGAGTACGTCGAGGAGCGGCTGGGGCTCCCCGCGCGCGCGGTGGAGCAGCGCGTCGCGCTCGAGAAGCGGCTCTGGGAGTCGCCGGCGCTCCGGGAGGCGCGGCGGCAGGGCGTGTCGTACGAGAAGCTGCGGGTGCTGGCGCGAACGCCGGAGACCGACATCGCGACGTGGATCCCCCGGGCGCTCGCGGCGACCTGCATCGCCCTGAAGCGCGAGGTGGAGGGGGAGCACGAGCGGCAGATGCGTGCGCGGCAGAAGATGCTCGTTCCGTTGCCGCGCCGGGTGGCGGTGCTCCTCGCGGACGCCATCGAGGCCGTCCGGGCAAGATTCGGGCGCGTGCTCTCGACCGGAACGTGCCTCGCGGTCATCGGATTTCACTTCCTCGCGTCGTGGAGGGGTGCGGGGAGACGATCGATGACTCGTTCACAGAAGGTCCGCGCCCGAGATCACGGTTGGTGCCAGGTCCCGGGGTGCAGCCATCGCGCCGTCCACTCGCACCACATCGAGTTCCGCTCGCACGGCGGCAGCGACGATCCCGAGAACCAGGTCGGCCTGTGCGCCTTCCACCACCTGCGGTGCGTCCACGGTGGGATTCTCGCCGTGATCGGGCGGGCGCCGGACCGGCTCACCTGGCTCCTGGGCGGAACCATTTGGGAGGCGGGCACCTGCGCCGAGCCGGTGGCTTGCTGAATCGAGCAGGCCCAGAACCGCGTGGCCGCGAAAGCGCCCCTCTTCCGGGCAAGCATTCCGGCGGCGCAGGAGGCGCGTGGCGGCTCGAGCGCGGCCGCTCGCCGCCCGTTCCTCAGGCGCCGGGGCTGCATCTGGCCGTTCAGAACCGTCCCATGAGCGCGAGGCCGCGGCCCACGGGCGCGACGCCGAAGTCGCCGGACCTGCGGCGGTGCAGGAGCGGGACGGCGGTGCCGACCGCCGCCCCCGCGACGAAGCCGACCACCACGTCGCTCGGGAAGTGGTGGCCGCCCCACACGCGCTCCACCGCAACGCTCGCGCCGGCGAGCCCGGCGACGAGCCAGGGCCAGCCGCGTTCGCCGTAGCGCAGGCGCATCGTCCAGGCAGCGTCGGTGAGGGCCGCGACGGTGGTGCTCGTGTGGCCGGACCAGAAGGCCCGGTACGAGCCGGGCTGCCGGAGGTACGCGGGCTCGCCCTCGTACGCGCGGGGGATGGGGCGCTGGGTGGTGTACTTCGCGAGCGCGTTCAGGGCGCCGTTCACGGCGAGCGTCTCCGCGAACACCGTCGCATCCTCGACGAGCGCGCGGCTCCTGCCGAGCGCGGCCCAGTCGGCGAGCGGCGGGCCGAGCATCGCGAGGTACACGGTCGCGTCGCTCACGTGCGCCGCGGCGTCGTCGTGGAGGCCGATCGCCCAGCGGTCGAGCCGGTTCACCTCGCCGCGATCGCAGGGGCAGCGCAGCGCGATGAGCCGGTCCTCGAGGAGCCAGGGCACGAGGTTCCCGAGCCCGGCGATCGCGATGATCGCGCCGTCCACCGCCGGGTCGACGTGGAAGACCTCGCGCGGGGACCCTCCTGCCGCCGCGCCCGAGCCCGGCGTCGCGACCGCGACGAGCGCCGCGGTGACGAGCGCCCGGACCGCGGCGGTCCCACCTCGCCCAGGAGCCATCCCCCCCTCCCCTCCCCGCGCCCGGCGGCGCGTACCGACTGCATCATGGGGACGACGGGGCGCCCGCGCCCGGGGCGGTTCCGCTCGCCGCGTCGTTCACGATGCGCGCGAGGTTCGCGTAGTCCCGATCGAAGTGGTGACCGCCCGGGAGCACGACGCGGGCGACCCAGGGCAGGTCCACGAGGTGCGGGCAGAGGCTGTCGCTCTCGTCCGCGCCCTGCACGCACAGGAACCTCGTCGCGCCGCCCGAGGCGCGCACGGCGGCCTCCGTCGAGGTCGCCGCGCTCCGCCGGACCGACGAGAACAGATCCACCATGTGGACCTCGAACTCGGCGAAGGTCTGCGGGCCGAGCATCGCGACGAGCTTCAGCGCGGCCCGCTGGTCGGCCGGGAGGCGCGTGGCGACGAACGGCACGATGTCGGCGCCGCGCGAGTAGCCGATGAGGACCAGCTCCCGCCGGCCCCAGGCTGCGCCGTAGTGCGCGAAGATCCGCGCGACGTCCTTCGCGGTCTCGTCGGGCGTGCGCCGCCGCCAGAAGTAGCGGAGCGAGTCGAGCCCGACCACCGAGACACCGACGTCGGAGAGCGCGCGGCTCATCCCCTTGTCGAGCCCGACCCACCCGCCGTCGCCGGTGAGGAGCACGGCGAGGCGCGGTCCAGGCTTCGCCGCGGGGACCTCGACGAGGGGCAGGTTCTTCACGTCGGGGGGCGGAGCTGCGGCCGCCGGCGGCGCGGGGTCGGGGGGCCGGTCTCCCCCGGCGGCTTGCGCCTCCGCTCGCGGCGGCGCGGCGGGCGTTCCCGCCGCCGGCCGCGACGGAGCCGCCTCGGCGGCGTCACACTGCGCCTCGATGCGGTCGATCTCGTCCCCGGCGGCCGCGGCCCAGCTCGACACCGGCACGAGCGCGTGGCCGACTCCGGGAAGGACCGTCACCGCGAGGGCGCGGCCGCGCCCGAACGCCTGCGCGCTCGCCGCAGGACAGGCGCGGTCTTTCGCGCCGGCCACGATCGCGAGCGGCGCGCTCGGACGGGCGCCGTCCGCGGGGAGGTCGCCCTGGGGCGTGCTGCGCGGCGCCGGCCCCGCGCCGGCGCAGAGCGGCACCCCGAGCGGCTTGCCCGGGCACGGCGCGAGCGCGACCGCCCCCGCGAACGTGCCCTCGGGCGCCTGGGCGAGGGCGGCCCACGTCGCCGCGGCGCCCTGCGAGTGCCCGACGACGTACGGCCGGACGTACTCCTCGAGCCCGAGCTCCTTCTCGAGGTGTTGCGCGAGCGCCTCGAGATCGCCCGCGGGGTAGACGCAGCGGTGCTCGCGGTGGCGGGCGAGGTAGCCGGCGGTGTCGACCGCGAGCACCAGCGCCCCGCGGGCGGCGAGCGCCTCCGCGAGGGCACGCCGCCCCTCGCGCACGCCCGGGCCCTCGCCGGACAGGAGCACCACCACGCGGCGCGGATGGTCCTCGGGCGCGTGGACGTGGACCGCGCCGAAGCCTCGCATCTCGAACGTGCGCGGAGACGCGCTCACGGGCGGCTGGGCCGGCGCGCTCGCCCCGAGCAGCGCGGCGACGACGAGCGGGATCATCGGGACACCACCCCTTTCAGCCCGCGCGAGACGAGGGCCGCCACGTTCGTGAGCACGAGCGGCAGCCGGAGCCCCCCCGGCGCGGCGAGGAAGCGCGGCCGCCACTCCGGGGCGAACTTCTCCTTGTACTGACGCAGTCCCTGGAAGTTGTAGAAGTACTCGCCGTGGCGGTAGAGGCGAGCGCCGAGCCGCATCCACAGGGGCGCGAGCATGCGGTCCTCGAGCCCCGAGAACGGCGCCATCCCCAGGTTGAACGCCTCGTACCCCTCGGCGCGTCCCCAGCGCATGAGCGACACGAACAGGAAGTCCATCGTCGTGCGCGGCGCGTCGGACTCGTGGCGCATGAGGTCCACCGACAGCTCGGCCTTGCGCGTCCCCGCCCAGACGTTCGCGAAGGCGACGGGGCGGCCCCCCAGGAGCGCGAGGGCGACCGGGCCTTCCTTCAGATAACGCTCGTCGAAGTAGCCGAGCGAGAAGCCCTTCTCCCGCGTGCTCCGGTCCGCGAGCCATGCGCCGGAGATGCGCGCGAGCTCCGGGAGCAAGGACGGCACCCGCTCCGCCGGGACGAGCTCGAACGAGAGCCCCTCGCGCTCGGCGCGGTTGAACGCCTGGCGGAGCGGCCGCCGCTCCGGCCCGTCGAGCGAGAACGCGGGGAGCGGGACGATCGCCTCCTCGCCGAGCCGGTAGATCGCGAGGCCCAGGTCGAGGTAGCGCGGGAGCGCGCCGGGGCCGACCTGGTAGAAGCAGGCCCACCCGCCGTGACGGTCCGAGAGCTCGCGGAAGCGCCACGCGAGCTCGGTCGCGGCCCGCTTCGAGCCGATGGGATCCCCCATGGAGCACCAGGTCCGCCCCTCCACGCCGTACATGAGGAACGACGCGCCGTCCTCGCCGAAGAGGATCGGCTTGTCGCCGAGCAGCGCGAGGTGCGCGGTCGAGTCCTGCGCCCGATCGACGATGGGACGCAGCCGCGCGAGCTCCGCCTCGCCGGGCGGCGCGGGCTCGGGCGGCGCGGGGTGCATGAGCCGCACGACGCCGTAGAGTACGACGGCGCAGACCCCGACCACCGAGGCGCGGAGGAAGCGCGGGGCGTCGGCGTGGAAGGCGAAGTCGAACCAGAGGTCGCGCGAGTAGTCGACGTGCCGGTACGCGAAGAGCCCGATCCACACCGAGGCCCCGATGACGACGAGCACGGCGGAGATCCAGCCCGACGACAGCGGCACGTCGAGGAGCGCGCTGCGCCGGTAGAACTGGCGCCGGAACGGCAGGAGCGCGAGGAGGATGGCGGTGAGCAGCGTCGCCTCCTCCCAGTCGAGCCCCTTCGCCAGGGAGGCGACGGCGCCGGTCGCGAGGAGCCCCACGGCGAGCACCCAGGCGCCGTCGAGCCGCCGTGCCAGCGCGCGCCCGAGCAGGAGCAGCGCCGTGCCGACGAGGCTGCCGATGAGGTGCGACGCCTCGAGGAGCGCGAGCGGCACGGTGCGCCGCAGGAGGTGGAGCCGCGCGGCCTCGGCGGGGGTGGCGCCGGACACGAGCAGCACCGCGCCCGCGATCATGCTCCCCGCCGCCGCCAGCCAGGGTACGACCGGCGCGAAGGAGGCGTGCGCGCCCCGCAGCACCCGGCCCAGGCGCTCGCGCCGGACCACGACCTCGTTCACCGCGAGGAGCGCGAACGCGAGGACGAAGGGTCCGAGGTAATAGACGACCCGGTACGCGACCAGGCTCGACAGCACCTGCGGCGCGGGCACCGCGGGCGTGAGCGCCGCGAGCACGATCGCGTCGAACACGCCCACCCCGCCGGGGAGCTGCGAGGCGAGCCCCGCCACCTGCGCGGCGACGAACAGGCCGACGAGGCCGGGGAGCGAGAGCGGCGAGGTCGAGGGCAGGAGCACGTGCAGCACGATCGCGGCGAGCACCCAGTCCGCCGCCGACACCGCCACCTGGGCGGCGGCGAGCGGCAGCGACGGGAGCGTCACCGAGGTCCCGCCGAGCCGGAGCTCTCGCCCGCGCGCCGCGAGCACGAGGTACACGGCGGTGACCGCCAGTGACGCGACGCCGAGCCCGCGCGCGACGGCCGCGGGGAGCGGCACCGGCACCCCCGAGAGGAGCGCGAGCCCGAGGAGCGGGAACAGCCCCGCCCAGAGCTGGGCGGCGGTGAAGCCCACCACCTTGGCGATCTCCGCCGGGGCGAGCCCCCACTGCGAGTAGAGGCGGAACCGCACCGAGCTCGAGGACAGGAGCGCGAACCCGACGTTGTTCCCGAAGGCGTAGGCGATGAACGAGGTGAACGCCACGCGCCCGTAGGGGAGCCGCCGGTTCGCGTAGCGCAGCGCGAGGAGGTCGTACGCGCCGAGCAGCAGGTAGTCGGCGAGCGTCACGGCGACGGCGACCGCGACCGCCAGGCGGGGCAGCGCGGAGAGCCCGCGCTCGATGTCCCGGACGTGGAAGCCGCGCAGCTCCGCGTGGAGCGACCACGCGGCCGCCCCGAGCAAGAGCGGCGGGAGCACCCCTACCGCGATCCGGCGCACGCGCCCGCGCATCGGTCCGTGGCGCGCCCGAGCGGGCCGACCTCGCCGCCCCCGCGCGCACCCTGCTCATGATGACACCGGGTCTTCCCCCGCGGTTCAACGTCCGCCTCGGGGCGTGCGGCGCACGCGGCCCGGGGACTCGGACGCGGAGCGTCCCCTCACGCCCGCGCCGGAACGGGACGCGGGGCGGGCGTCAGCGGAGGACGCCGCCCACGTGCGGCAGCGCGCGCGCGCGCCGCGGCATCTCGACCCGCGAGGGTGGGGCGATGACCTCGACCTCGACCGCGAGCGTGTTGCGCGCCGCGGCGAGCTCCCGCTGGAGCTGGCGCGCGTCGCCGAGGAGCACCTGGCGCCGCACGGGGCGCGAGAGGCTCGCCTCGAGCCAGAGGCGAGCCGCGAGCGCGGGGTCGCCCCCGGCGAGCGGGGGCATGGCGACGGCGAAGGCCTCGCTGCCCGCCCGCGCGAGCGCCTCGAGCCCGGCGCGCGCCGCGGGCAGGAACGCCTCGGGCGTGAGCGGAGCGTCCGGCAGCCCGAAGCAGAACAGCCGCGTGGGCGCGATCCGGCCCCCGGTCGGCAAGAGGAGCGCCTCGCCGCGGCCTGCGTGGAACAGCTCGTTCCGGATCGTGCGCGAGATGGCGCCGCACATCCGCCAGTCGATGAAGCCCGCGAACCCCTGCAGCGGCCGCTCGGGCCCGACGAAGACGCCGACGGCGTCCACGTCGAGCGCGTCGATCGCCGGGAGCCCCAGGTCCGCCACCTCGATCTTCAGCGCCACGCCGATCCCTTCTCCTACCGGTCCGCCCGGCGCCGCTCGGGCGGAAGGCCGGCGGCAATCTTGTCGAGGACGCCGTTCACGAAGGCGCCCGAGCTCTCCGAGCCGTACTTCTTGCCCAGCTCGATGGCCTCGTTGATCGCCACCTTGATCGGCACGTCCGTCTCGAGGAGCTCGTACGTCGCGAGCCGGAGCACGTTGCGATCCACCTTGGCCATGCGATCGAGCCGCCAGTGCGACGAGACCTGCTCGATGGTGTCGTCGAGGGTGCGGCGGTGCGCGGCGACCCCGCGCACGAACCCCTCGGCGAGCTCCATCACCTCCCGCTCCACCGGCTCGAAGCTCTTCCAGAACCGCGCGAGGGCCTCATCGATGCCCTCGGCGGCGACGTCGATCTGGTACAGCGCCTGCAGCGCGCGCTCCCGCGCTCTCGTACGCTTCAGCGACACGTTCACTCCGCCCGGCGCGGAGACGGGACCTTCCCCGCCTCCCTCAGCACGTTCGCCTGCTCGATGGCGGCGACGGCCGCCTCGGCACCCTTGTTGCCGGCCTTCACGCCGGCGCGCTCGAGCGCCTGCTCCATCGTGTCGCAGGTGAGGATCCCCATCGAGACCGCGCACTCGGCCTCGAGCGCGACCTGCGCGACGCCCTTCGTCGCCTCGCCGGCCACGTACTCGAAGTGCGGCGTGCCGCCCCGGATCACCGCGCCGAGCGCGACCACCGCGTCGTAGCGCCCGCTCCGCGCGACGCGCCGGAGCAGCGAGGATAGCTCGAAGGTCCCCGGGCAGCGGAACACGTCGATGTCGGCGTCCTTCACGCCGTGGCGGCGGAGCACGTCTGCCGCGCCGAGCAGGAGCTGCTCGGTGACGAGCGAGTTGAACCGCGCGACCACGAGCCCGACCTTCAGCCCGGTCGCGACGAGCGAGCCTTCGTAGAAGTTCATCGCTTCCTTCCTTTCGCACGGGACGCCGTCTTCCGCGCCGGCGCCGGGGGCGCGAGCGTGAGGAGGTGGCCCATCTTGTCCCGCTTGGTGATGAGGTACGCGCGGTTGCGGCGGGTGGCGGGCATCTCGATGGGCACGCGCTCCAGGACCTCGAGGCCGTAGCCCTCGAGCCCGATGATCTTCTTCGGGTTGTTCGTGAGCAGCCGCATCTTCCGCACGCCGAGGTCGCGGAGGATCTGCGCGCCGATGCCGTAGTCGCGCAGGTCCGGCTTGAAGCCGAGCCGCACGTTCGCCTCTGCGGTGTCGTACCCCTCGTCCTGGAGGTTGTACGCCTTGAGCTTGTTCGCGAGCCCGATCCCGCGGCCTTCCTGGTCGAGGTAGAGCAGGACGCCCTTCCCCGCGCGCTCGATCTGGCGCAGGGCCGCCTGGAGCTGCGGGCCGCAGTCGCAGCGCTCGCTCCCGAACACGTCGCCGGTGAGGCACTTCGAGTGCACGCGGACGAGCACCGCCTCGCCCTCGCGCCACTTGCCCTTCACGAGCGCGACGTGCTGATGCCGGTCGACGTCGTTCTCGTACGCCACCGCCCGGAACTCGCCGTACTCGGTCGGCAGCGGCGCGTCCGCGGCCCGCCGGACGAGCGTGTCCTTCAGCATCCGGTAGGAGATGAGGTCGGCGACCGAGACGATGGGCAGGTCGTGCTCGGCGGAGAGCTTCTCGAGCTCGGGCATCCGCGCCATCGTCCCGTCGTCGTTCATCACCTCGCAGATGACGCCCGCGGGCTTCATCCCCGCGAGCCGGGCGAGGTCCACCGAGCCCTCGGTCTGGCCGGCGCGCACGAGCACGCCGCCCTTGCGCGCGCGGAGCGGGAAGACGTGGCCCGGCCGGGCGAGATCCTCGGGGCGGGCGTCGTCGCGCACCGCGGTGAGGATCGTGTGGGCCCGGTCCTTGGCGCTGATCCCGGTGGAGACGCCCTCCTTCGCCTCGATCGACACCGTGAATGCGGTGCCGAAGGAGGAGGAGTTCGCGCTCTCGTCCACCATGAGCGGCAGGCGCAGCGCCCGGACCTTCTCCTCGGTGAGCGACAGGCAGACGAGGCCGCGCCCGTACTTCGCCATGAAGTTCACGGCGGCGGGGGTGGCCTTCTCCGCGGCCATGCAGAGATCGCCCTCGTTCTCGCGATCCTCGTCGTCCGTGAGGATCACCAGCTTGCCCGCGCGGATGTGGGCGATGGCCCGCTCCACGCGCTCCACGGCGTGCGCCGCGTGGTCCTTCACTGTCCGCTCCTCGTGCCGTAGCCCCAGCGCGAGAGGTCGGCCGCGCTGGGCCCCTCGAGCTCGCGCAGCCGCGCGACGTGCCGCGCGATGACGTCCGCCTCCAGGTTCACCTTCGTCCCCGGCCCCGCCTCGCCGAGCGTCGTGCGCGCGAGCGTCTCGGGGATGAGCGCCACCTCGAAGCGATCGCGCGTCACCGCCGCGACCGTGAGCGACACCCCGTCCACGGCGATCGAGCCCTTCTCGGCCACGAGCGGCGCGATGGCCGCGGGCAGCGAGATCGTGAGCCGCGCACCCTGCCCCTCCGGCCGGCGCTGGAGGATCTCGCCGACCGCGTCGACGTGCCCCTGCACGAGGTGCCCCCCGAGCCGCTCGCCCACCGCGAGCGCGCGCTCGAGGTTGAGCGTCGTGCCGGGGCGCCACCCGCCGAGCGTCGTCCGCGAGAGCGTCTCCGGCACCGCGTCGAACGAGACCCGGCCGCCGCCGCGCTCGACCACGGTGAGGCACGCGCCCGAGCACGCGACGCTCTCGCCGAGGACGAGCTCGTCGACGGGGAGCGTGCGGGGACGTACGGTCAGCCGAGCGCCGCCCTGCCGGGGCAGGACCGCCTCGACCACGCCTAAGTCCGCGACGAGACCGGTGAACATTCGCGGCGAATCCTAGCCCCGCCGGGGGTTTTTCGCCAACAGGCCACGCGGGCCGCGGCGGGAGGGGATTCCGGTCACGAGCACGTCGTCGCCCACCCGCTCGACGCAGACGTCGGTGAGCGAGAGCGCGTCCGCCATCCGCGCCGGCCCGCGCCCCGCGACGAGCGGGATGCCGTCGCCTCCGGCGATCTTGGGCGCGACGAAGATGGCGACCCGATCGACGAGCCCCTCCTCGAGGAAGCGCGCGTGGACCCGCGCCCCGCCCTCCACGAGCAGGTGGGTCACGCCCCGCGCCGCGAGCTGGGCGAGCAGGTCCTTGAGGTCGATCCCGCCCGCGCCCCGCTTGCAGCGGAGCAGCTCGACCTTGCGGCCGAGGTCGCGGGTGCGCGGGGCGGCGTGGGCGACGAGGGTGGGCGCGGCGGAGCGCTGGCGGAAGAGGTTCAGGTCGCCGGGGAGCGAGAGATCGGTGTCGAGGACGACGCGGAGCGGATCGCGGCCGCGGCCGCCGGGGAGCCGCGTGGTGAGGCGCGGATCGTCCGCGCGCGCGGTCCCGCTCCCGACGAGCACCGCGTCCACCCGGTCCCGCAGCCGGTGCACCCAGCGGCGGGCGGCCTCGCCCGTCACCCAGCGCGCGTCGCCGGTGCGCGTCGCGATCTTGCCGTCGAGCGTGACCGCCGCCTTGAGCGTCACGTGCGGGCGCCGCTCCGTGATGTAGGTGAACCAGTGGGCGTTGAGCTCGTCGCAGGCGTCGCGGAGCACCCCGGTCACGACCTCGACGCCGGCCGCCCGGAGGCGCGCGACCCCCTTCCCGTTCACGAGCGGGTTGGGATCCGCCGAGCCGACCACCACGCGGCGCACGCCGGCCTCGATCAGCGCGACCGAGCAGGGCGGCGTGCGGCCGAAGTGGTCGCACGGCTCGAGGGTCGTGAAGAGGTCGGCGCCGCGCGCGCGCGCGCCCGCCTCGCGCAGCGCGACCACCTCCGCGTGCGGACCGCCCGCGCGGGAGTGATGGCCGCGGGCCACCACCCGGCCGTTCTTCACGAGCACGGCGCCCACGGCCGGGTTCGGGCTGGTGCGGCCGAGCCCCTTCTCCGCCTCGCGCAGCGCGACGTCCATGAAGCGCTCGGCCACCGCGCGGTCGAAGCGGGCGGCGGTGCGGGGGGCGCGGCGCGCCGGCGTCCGGCGGCCGCCGGCGGCGACCCGGCTCATCGCGTCCCCTCTCCTCCCGGCTTGGAGCCCGGCTCCCTGCGGGCGAGCCCCTCGAGCTCCGTCATGAACTCCCCGACGTCGCGGAACGCGCGGTAGACCGACGCGAACCGGACGTACGCCACCTCGTCGAGCTTCCGCAGGCGCTGCATCACCGCCTCGCCGATCGCGACGGTGCGGATCTCCCGCTCGCCGAGCTCCTGGACCTGGCGCTCGACGCCCGCGACGAGCGCCTCGATCTGCTCCGCGGAGACCGGCCGCTTCTGGCAGGCCCGCGCGACGCCCTCGACGATCTTCTTGCGGTCGAACGGCTCGCGCCGGCCGTCCTTCTTCACGACGTGCGGCAGGATCTCCTCGATCCGCTCGTAGGTCGTGAACCGCCGAGCGCACCCCAGGCATTCCCGCCGCCGCCGGGTCGCCTGCCCCTCCTGCGCCTCGCGCGAGTCGACGACCCGATCCTCGAGGTGTCCGCACCATGGGCAGCGCATCGGCGTCTCCGCGGGCACCGCGCGGCGCGCCACGAGCGGCCGTCCGCGCGGCGATCCCTAAGTCCGGTCCTGGTACATCGGGAACTGCGCGCAGAGCGCGCGCACGTCGCCGCGCACCCCGGCGAGGACCTTCTCGTCGGCGGGCGCGTCGAGCACGCGACCGATGAGCGCGGCCACCGCCGTCATCTCGGCCGGGCCCATCCCGCGGGTCGTGAGCGCGGGGGTGCCGACGCGGATGCCCGAGGTCGTCATCGGCTTCTCGGGATCCCACGGGATCATGTTCTTGTTCACGGTGATCCCGGCCTTGCCGAGCGCCTCCTCGCCGATCTTGCCGGTGAGCTTCTTCGGGCGGAGGTCGACGAGCATGAGGTGGTTGTCGGTGCCGCCGGAGACGAGCCGCAGGCCGGCCTTCTTGAGCCCCTCCGCCAGCGCTTGCGCGTTCTCGACGATCCGCCGCTGGTACTCCTTGAAGCTCGGCTGGAGCGCCTCGTGGAACGCGACCGCCTTGGCGGCGATGACGTGCTCGAGCGGCCCGCCCTGGATGCCCGGGAAGATCTGGGAGTTGAGGATCTTGGCGTGCGCCTCGCGGGTCAGGATGAGGCCGCCGCGGGGACCGCGCAGCGTCTTGTGCGTCGTGGAGGTGACGATCTCCGCGTGCGGGACGGGGCTCGGGTGGAGCCCTGCCGCGACGAGGCCCGCGATGTGGGCCATGTCCACCACCATCGCGGCGCCGACCTCGCGGGCGATCTCGGCGAACCGGTCGAAGTGGAGCGTGCGCGGATACGCGCTCGCGCCGACCATGAGCACCTTCGGCCGGTGCTCGCGGGCGAGGCGCGCGACCTCGTCCATGTCGATCGTCTCGTCCGCCTGCTTGAGGCCGTACGGGACGATCTTGAAGAGCTTGCCGGAGAAGTTCACCGGCGAGCCGTGGGTGAGGTGCCCGCCGAAGTTGAGGCTCATGGCGAGGACCGTGTCGCCCGGCGCGGCGAGCGCGAAGTACGCCGCCATGTTGGCCTGCGAGCCCGAGTGCGGCTGGACGTTCGCGTGCTCGGCGCCGAAGAGCTGCTTCGCGCGGTCGATGGCGAGCTGCTCGACCTTGTCGACGACCTCGCAGCCGCCGTAGTAGCGCTTGCCGGGGTAACCCTCGGCGTACTTGTTCGTGAGGGTCGAGCCCATCGCCTCCATCACCGCCGGCGAGACGAAGTTCTCGCTCGCGATGAGCTCGAGCCCCTCCGCCTGGCGGCGGGTCTCCTCGCGGATGAGCTGCGCGATCTGGGGGTCGGCGTCGGCCAGGGGCTTCGTCGGCATCATCTGGAAGATCTCCTCGGGCGAGCGGCGTACATACCGCCCTGCTGCCTACTTTTCCATGTCCTTCAGCTTCTGGACGCGCCGCTCGTGGCGGCCGCCCTCGAACCGCGTCTCGAGGAACGCCTTCACGATCGCGGCGCCCAGCCCGAGCCCCACGACCCGCTCCCCGATGCAGAGGACGTTCGCGTCGTTGTGGAGCCGCGCCATGCGCGCCTCGTACTCGGAGGCGCAGTGCGCCGCGCGCGCCCCCTTGACCTTGTTCGCCGCGATCGACATGCCGATGCCGGTGCCGCACACGAGGAGCCCGAGCCGCGCGCGGCCCGCGGCCACCGCCTCGGCGACCTGGCGCGCGTAGTCGGGGTAGTCGACGCTCTCGCCCGAGAACGGGCCGAGGTCCTCGACCTCGTACCCCGCCTCGCGGGCCACCTTCACGGCCTCGGCGCGGAGCGACAGCCCCGCGTGGTCCGAGCCCGCGATCACACGTTCCGCCATGGAGTCCTCCGGAAGGGGCGGCATTCTTCCACAACCGGCCGCCCCCCGTCGCCCCCTCTCGTCGGGGCGACGGAGCGGAGCGCCCGGCGGGCGCTCGGCCTCCTGGGCGGCCGCGGTCCGCAGGGCGGGACCGGCCGCGGGTCAGCTCAACTCAGACCCGCTTGAAGATCAGCACCGCGTTCGTGCCGCCGAACCCGAAGGAGTTCGACATGGCGTAGTCGATGCGGGCCTCGCGCGCGTGGTTCGGGATGACGTCGAGCGCGCACTCGGGATCCTGCTCCTCGACGTTGATCGTCGGGGGCAGGACGCCGCGCGCGAGCGCGAGGACCGACACCACGGCCTCGAGGCCGCCGGCGGCGCCGAGCAGGTGCCCGGTCATCGACTTCGTCGACGACACCATGAGGCCCTTCCTCGCGTGCTCGCCGAACACCTTCGCGATCGCCTGGCACTCCGCCACGTCGCCCGCCGGCGTCGAGGTGCCGTGCGTGTTCACGTAGCCCACCTGGTCGGGGGAGATCCCCGCGTCGCCGAGCGCCATGCGCATCGCGCGCTGGCCGCCCTCGCCCTCGGGGGCGGGCGAGGTGATGTGGTTCGCGTCGGCGCTCGCGCCGTAGCCCACCACCTCGGCGTAGATCCGCGCCCCGCGCTGCCGCGCGTGCTCGTACTCCTCGAGGATGAGGAGGCCGGAGCCCTCGCCGGCGACGAAGCCGTCGCGGTGCTTGTCGAACGGCCGGCTCGCCTTCTCCGGCGCGTCGTTGCGCTCGGACAGCGCGCGCGCCGCGCAGAATCCGCCGATGCCGAGCGGCGTGATGGTCGCCTCGCAGCCGCCGGTGATCATCACGTCGGCGAGCCCGCGCTCGATGTAGAGCGTCGCGTCGCCGATGGAGTGGTTGCCGGTCGCGCAGGCGGACACGGGCGAGAAGTTCGGGCCCTTCATCCCGTACTTCAGGCTGATCTGGCCGGGCGCGAGGTTGATGATGAGGCTCGGGATGAAGAAGGGGCCGATCTTCCGGACGCCCTTCTCGAGGAAGGTCTTGTGCTCCTCCTCGATCGTGCCGAGGCCGCCGATGCCGGCGCCGACGATGGCGCCCACCCGCTCCGCGTTCACCTTCGCCATGTCGAGGCCGGCGTCCTTCATCGCCATGTCGGCCGCGGCGAGCGCGAACTGGATGAAGCGGTCGTTGCGGCGCGCCTCCTTGCGATCCATGAACTTCGTCGGATCGAAGCCCTTCACCTCGCCCGCGATGCGGGTGGGGAAGGTGGACGCGTCGAACAGGGTGATCGGCCCGATGCCGCTCTTTCCCGCGACGAGCGCGGCCCACGACTCGTCCACCCCGATGCCCACGGGGGAGACGAGACCGAGCCCGGTGACGACGACACGGCGCCTGGTCATGCTGTTCACCTCGATGGAGAAGCTTGAGCTGCGCCCCGGGCGCGGAGGCCCGGGGTCCTGGTCTCGCGTCTACTTCTTGTGGGTCGTGATGTAGTTCACCGCGTCCTGGACGGTCTTGATGTTCTCCGCCTCCTCGTCCGGGATCTCGACCTCGAACTCCTCCTCCATCGCCATGACGAGCTCGACGATGTCGAGCGAGTCCGCGCCGAGGTCCTCGATGAAGCTGGACGTGATCTTGATCTCGTCCTCGCCCACGCCCAGCTGGTCCGCGATGATGTTCTTCACCTTCTGCTCGACGTTCGCCGTGGTCATGTTCCGTTCCTCCTGGTTGTGAAGCCGTGAAGCCGTGAAGCCGTTGAAGCGCCGCGCCGCAAATGGCGAGGCTACATGTACATGCCGCCGTTGACCCGCAGGACCTCGCCGGTCACGTACGACGCCAGATCGCTCGCGAGGAACGCCACCGCGTTCGCGACGTCCTCCGCGGTGCCGAGCCGCGCGAGCGGGATGAGCTCCTGCAGCTTGGTCTTCGCGGCCTCGGGCAGCGCCGCGGTCATGTCCGTCTCGATGTAGCCCGGCGCCACCGCGTTCACGCGGACGTTGCGCGAGGCGAGCTCGCGGGCGACGGACTTGGTGAGCCCGATGAGGCCGGCCTTCGTCGCCGCGTAGGCGGCCTGCCCGGCGTTGCCCATCTCGCCGACCACCGAGGTGAGGTTCACGATCGAGCCGCCGCGCGCCTTCATCATGGGGCGCGTGACGGCGCGCGTGAGGTTGAACGCGCCGGTGAGGTTCACCTGGAGCTGCCGGTTCCAGTCCTCGTCCTTCAGGCGCATGACGAGCTGGTCGACCGCGATGCCCGCGTTGTTCACGAGCACGTGCAGCCCGCCGAGCTCCGCGACCACGTCCTCGACCGCCTGGTTGCACGCGGCGGGATCGGCGACGTCGAACCGGTAGAGCTTCGCCCGCGGCGCGCCCGCCCGCTGGACGAGCTCGAGCGCCTCGGCCGCGGCGGCCTCGTTGCCCGCGTAGTTGAGCGCGACGCTCGCGCCGCCCTTCGCGAGCGCGACGGCGATGGCGCGGCCGATGCCGCGCGAGGCGCCGGTGACGAGCGCGGTCTTCCCGGTGAAGTCGAACATCCCGTCTCCTCTCAGGCCCGCAGCGCCGCGAGCGTCTTCTCGAGCGACGCGCCGTCCTCGACGTTCCACACCTCGAGGGATTTGTCGATGCGCTTCGCGAGGCCGGCGAGGACCTTCCCCGGTCCGACCTCGACGACGCGGGTGACGCCCTGGCGCGCGAGCTCCTCGACGCACTCGATCCAGCGCACCGGCGCCGTCACCTGCTCCACGAGCAGGGGCACGATGCGCGCCGCGTCCTCGCTGGGCTTCGCCTCGACGTTCGTCACCACCGGGCAGCGCGGCGCCTTCCACGGGATGGCCCGCAGCACCGGCTCGAGCCGCGCCTTCACGGGCGCCATGAGCGCCGAGTGGAAGGGGGCGGACACGGGGAGCGGCAGCACGCGCTTCGCCCCCGCCTCCTTGAGGCGCACGCCGGCCTTCTCCACCGCGCCCGCGGCGCCGGCGATGACGGTCTGGGCGGGCTCGTTGTAGTTGGCGGGCGAGACGACCTCGCCGGTCTCGGCGGCCACCGCGGCGCAGATCTCCCGCACCTTAGCCGGGTCGAGGCCGAGCACCGCGCTCATCGCGCCGTGCCCGGCCGGCACCGCCTCCTGCATGAACGTGCCGCGCGCGCGGACCGCCGCCGCGGCCTCGGCGGCGCCGCAGGCGCCCGCCGCGACGAGCGCGGAGTACTCGCCGAGCGAGTGGCCGGCCACGAGGTCGGGCGCGATCCCCCGCGCCGCGAGCACCGCCGCCGCCGCCGCGGAGACCGTCAGGATCGAGGGCTGGGTGTTGGCGGTGAGGCGGAGCCGATCCTCCGGACCCTCGAAGCAGAGCGCGGAGAGCCGCTCGCCGAGCGCGGCGTCGACCGCGTCGAACACGGCGCGCGCCTCCGGGAACCGGTCGTGGAGATCCTTGCCCATGCCCACGGCCTGCGAGCCCTGGCCGGGGAAGACGAACGCGAGCTTGCCCATCTTCGTGCGGTCTCCTCGCCTACCACCGGACGACGCTGGCGCCCCACGCCATGCCGCCGCCGATGGCCATCATCAGGATCACGTCGCCGCTCTTGAACCAGCCGGCGCGGTTCGCCTCGTCGAGCGTCATGGGGACGCTGGCCGCCGAGGTGTTGCCGTACTTCTCGAGGTTCATCCAGCACTTCGAGGCCGGGATCTCGAGCCGCGAGAGGGTCGCGTCCAGGATCCGCTTGTTGGCCTGGTGCGCGATGACCCAGGTCACGTCGTCGGTGGTGAGCTGCTCGGCGGCGAGCACCTCCTGGCAGCTCTCCACGAGCGCGCGCACCGCGATCTTGAACACCTCGCGGCCGTTCATCTTCACGAAGTGCGACTTCTCGCGGATGAGCTTCTCCGAGATCGGCTCGCGCGACCCGCCGCCGGGCTGCAGCAGGATCGGCACGAGCGAGCCGTCGGTGTGGAGGCGCGTCGTGAGGATGCCGCGCTTGGGGTCGGTGCTCGGCTTCAGCACCATGGCGCCCGCGCCGTCGCCGAAGAGGATGCAGGTGTTGCGATCCGTCCAGTCCGTGATGCGCGTGAGCGTGTCCGCGCCGACCACGAGCGCGTTGTTCACCGCGCCGCTCGCGACGAAGCGATCGGCGACGGAGAGCGCGTAGAGCGAGCCCGCGCACGCGGCGGAGAGGTCGAACGCGAAGGCCTTCTTGTTGCCGAGCCGGCCCTGGAGCACCGCCGCCGTGGACGGGAACGGATAGTCGGGGGTCACGGTGCCGACCACGATCAGCTCGACGTCCTTGGGGTCGAGCGCGGCCGCCTCGAGCGCGCGGATGGACGCCTTCACGGCGAGGTCGCTCGTCGCCTCCTCGGGCGCCGCGATGTGCCGCTCCCGGATGCCGGTCCGCTCGACGATCCAGTCGTCGCTCGTCTGGACCATCTTCTCCAGGTCGCTGTTCGTGAGGACCTTCTCGGGCGTGTAAGAGCCGGTACCGGCGATGAACGAGCGCATCTCTACCTTTCGGATCAGGCGTCGTGCGACGAGGCGCGGCGCGGGGGGGTGGACGCCTTCTCGGCGCGGTCGGCGGCGCGCTCGAGGAGCGACTCCGCGGGCGCGACTGCCCGGGCGATCTCGTCGGTGAAGCGGGTGCGGGCCGCGTCGCGGGCGCGGCGGATGGCGTTCTCGACGGCCAGCGCGTCCGACCGGCCGTGGGAGATGAAGCCGACGCCGTTCACGCCCACGAGCGGCGCGCCCCCCACCTCGCGCCAGTCGAGGCGTTTCTTCATCCCGTCGAGCGCGGCCTTCGAGAGGAGGCCGCCCAGGCTCGACACCGCCGTCGAGCGGAGGGCGCGCTTCAGGTACTCGCCGACCACCTTGGCGGTGCCCTCCATGGTCTTCAGGGCGACGTTGCCGGTGAAGCCGTCCGTGACGATGACGTCCACCTCGCCGGTGAGGAGGTCGCGCCCCTCGCAGTAGCCGACGAAGTGGATGGGCGCCTCACGGAGCGCGGCCGCCGCGGCGCGGGTGAGCTCGGTGCCCTTCGACTCCTCCTCGCCGTTCGCGAGGATGGCGACCTTCGGGCGGGCCACGCCGACCACGCGGCGCGCGTAGACCTCGCCCATGAGCGCGAACTGCACGAGGTGGATGGGCTTGCAGTCCACCACCGCGCCCATGTCGAGCAGGATCGAGGCGCCCTTCAGCGCGGGCAGGACCGAGATGATCGCCGGCCGCTCCACGCCCTCCGGACGGCCGAGCACGAAGATCGCGCCCGCCATCACCGCGCCCGAGTTGCCGGCCGACACCATCGCGCTCGCCCTGCCCGCCTTCACGAGCTCGAAGCAGACGCGGATGGAGTTGTCGCGCTTGCGGCGCATCGCCTGGCCGGGGTGGTCGTGCATCTCGACCACCTCGCCCGCGTGATGCACCTCGATGGGCAGCGCGTGCCCGGCGCGGTGGCGAGCGAGCTCCTCACGCACGCGCGCTTCAGGGCCGACCAGGATGACGGCCAGCCCCTTACGCGCTGCGTTAATGGCACCTTGTACGATCGCGCCCGGGGCGTGGTCGCCCCCCATCGCATCCACGGCGACGGGCGCGATCTTCTCGACCATCGGGGCTTACGTCGCCTCGGTGATCTGCTCGCCCTTGTACGTCCCGCAGGACGGGCAGGCGCGGTGCGAGAGCACGGGCTCCTTGCACTTCGGGCACTTCGTGACGTTCGCGGCCTTGATCTTGAAATTGGCCGCGCGACGGCGGTCGCGGCGCATGCTGCTCGTACGCTTCTTCGGGACACCCACGGCGTGCTCCTTTGGCTTCTCGTGCGGCCGCTTAAAGCTTCACGTTCTTGAGGCCCGCCCAGCGCGGATCCGGAACGTGGCGATCGCAGCCGCACTCGCGATCGTTCAGATTGGCCCCGCACACGGGGCAGAGTCCTTTGCAGCCCTCGCCGCACACCGGGTACCCCGGCAGCGCGAGGAGGAGCTGTTCGCGGAGGATCGGGTCGAGATCGATGGTCTTGCCCGAGTACGTGTCCTCCTCCGCATCATCGAGATCGAAGCTCCCGGCGGTCGGGCCGGTGTTCGAGTCCTTCGCAGCGCGCGCCTCGTCGCCGTACTGGTCGGCCGGGACGAGCGTGACCTCGAAGTCGACCGGGACGTCGATGGAGACGGGGCCGAGGCAGCGGCCACACGCCGCCGAGAGCTCGGCCTTCACGTGCCCGTCGATGCGGACGCGCCGCTCGATCTTGTCGAGCTTCGCCTCCACGTGAGCAGGGCCACGCGCGCGATATCCCGCGCGTTCTCCCGACACCAGCTCGTCGACCTGCTCGCGGGCCACGTCCCAGCTACGCCGGAGTCCGGCCTCCTTGATTTCGTCAATGTTGACGCGCATTTACAACGCTTCCCGAGACCAAAAAAGGGCCTCATTATAGGGGTCGATCAGGCGAAGTCAAGGCGCGCCGAGCCACGGCGCGCGCCGACCGCCGCCCCTTCTCGCCGAAGGAGACGACCTACTTAACCCCCGCGCGAGCCTACTTCATCGCGGCGCGAGGGGCCGAACCTCCGGGCGAGGCCCCGGGATCAGGGCTTCACGAGGCCGCGCGCGACGGCGAGGAGCGCCGCCTCGGCCTTCGTGGAGACGTCCATCTTCTCGTAGATCCGCTTCACGTAGGTCTGGACCGTCCCCTCGGCGATGCCCAGCGCCTGCGCCACGTCGGCGTAGGTGTGGCCGTGCACGAGGAGCTGGAGGACCTCGAGCTCGCGCTTCGACAGCGCCGGGCCGTCCTTGGCCTTCTGGTCCGGCGGATCGCCGCGCAGCTCGGACAGCAGCACCTTCGCGGCGCGCGGGCTGATGGGCGCGGCGTCGCCGGTCAGCACGTCCTCGACCGCCCGGGTGAGCTCGGCGGCGTGGAAGGGCTTCAGGATGTAGCCGGCCGCGCCGGCGCGCATGGCGCCGAGGACGCGGGCGGGGATGTCGACGGCGGTGAGCGCGATGCAGGCGGTCTTGGGCAGCTCGTGGCGAATTGTCGCGATCACGTCCTCGCCGCTCATCTTCGGAAGCCCGAGATCGACGAGCGCCACGTCCGGCTTCTCCCGGCGAGCGAGCGTCACCCCGTCCTCTCCGGTGGCCGCGGTGCCGCAGACCTCGAATCCGTGCGACGTGAGAACCTGCGCGATGAGCCTAGAGACCGCCTCGTCGTCCTCGACCGCGATCGCCCGGATAGCCATGCTCCCCCACCTTCACACGGAGGTGGACCCCCCACCTTCCGGAAAAACCCGCTCATAAGTAGCAGCCCTGCGCGCAGGGGGTCAAGAAACCCACCCCCCCGCAGAGATGGCACCCTGGAGACCCATCGCCTACCCGTCCGCACACGGAAGCACCTGACACCAAATGGAAATCTCCACAGAGCTGTGTCAGGTTGCTCGCCTGGTCGTCCAGGAGGCTTTCATGCGAAGCGGACACGCTCGGCTCGGGCTGCTCGTCGCTGCCCTCACCTCATTCATCCTCGCCTGCAGCTCCGGCGGTGGCGGCGGCAGTACCTCGTGCAAGGGACTAGACGCCGCTTGCACGGCGGCCTCCGACTGCTGCGCGGGCAGCACTTGCGGTGGCGCGGGCGTCTGCGTCCCCGCGGGGCAGTGTTCGCCAGACGGCGCCGCGTGCGCCGGCCCGGCCGATTGTTGCTCGAACACCTGCCCGGGCGGCGTCTGCGGCGGCACCTGCAAGGCGGTCGCCCAGCCCTGCACGGCCCCCTCGGATTGCTGCTCGAACTCGTGCGGCTCGGGCATCTGCACCGAGCCCCCCGGTCCTGGCGGCTGCTTCGCTCTCGGCGCGAGCTGCGCCGCGCCGAGCGAGTGCTGCACGGGCACGTGCACTGCCGGTAAGTGCGCGGAGCCGACGACGCCCGGCTGCTTCGCTGAAGGCGTCGCCTGCACGCAGGACGGCGCGTGCTGCTCCGCGAACTGCGTCGACGGGGCGTGCGCTCCGTCGGGGTTCTGCAAGGAGCCGGGCCAGGCGTGCGCGAACGCCGGCGAGTGCTGCTCACGCACCTGCACGGGCGGCGCGTGCTCCCAGACCGTCTGCAAGCAGGCCGGGACGGCGGTCGCCGACGCGTCGCAGTGCTGCTCCGAGTACGCGGAGCTCCTGAACGGCACGCTCACCTGCGCGAAGCTCCCCTCCGGCAGCACCGGCTACACCTGCACCACGCTCGGTGAGGCCTGTACGGCGGCGCTGGAGTGCTGCTCGCGCAACTGCCAGGGCGGCACCTGCGCCGCGGCCTACTCCTGCCACGCCCCGGGCGACCTCTGCACGCGCACGGAGGACTGCTGCTCCGGGCTCTGCAGCGCGACGGGCGGAGCCCCGGGCCGCTGCGAGGACGCGCCGGGCGGCTGCACGCAGGACGGCGTGCCCTGCGACAACGACTCGAACTGCTGCACGCGCAAGTGCGTCGACCTCGGCAGCGGCACGCGGGTGTGCCAGCCCGCCGGCGGCTGCCGCATGACGGGCAACTACTGCGACGGCGACGCCTCGTGCTGCAACATCAACCAGCTCGTCGCGCCTTCGCAGGCGATCCACTGCGATCCCGCCGATCACACCTGTGACAACGGCGGATCGTGCAACCCGCCGGGGAACATCTGCGGCGCCTTCGGCGACAACGCCTCCCAGAACTGCTGCGTCCCCGACGGAGCGACCGGGGTGAAGTTCAACGGGAGCGGCAAGCTCGTCTGCAAGCTCGACATGAACAACGTCGCGCGCTGCTTCGGCTCGCCGCCGGGCGGCGGCACCGGGACGAACTGCCCGACGGGCTACGACGGGTCGAACCCGCTCTGCTGCATGGCGCCGGGCGACATCTGCCAGTTCCGCGACCAGTGCTGCGGGTTCGCGCCCTGCGTGCCCGACTCCCAGGGCGTGCTCCGCTGCGCGGACACGAACTCCTGCAAGCCGCGCGGGACGCTCTGCACCGGCACGAGCGACACGAGCTGCTGCGAGGGCACCACCTGCCAGCTCGTCAGCGAGATCGGCTACCTCTGCACCGACACCGCGCCGCCGCCGCCGCAGTGCATCCTGGACGGCGCTTCCTGCACGGCGAACACGACCGGCTGCTGCGGCGGCCCCGGCGCCTGCGTCGCCGGGACCTGCAACGCGTGCGCGCCGAATGGCAACACCTGCCAGACGGACGGTCAGTGCTGCTCCGGGACGTGTGACGCTGGCGTCTGCCGCACGCCGTGCCAGGGCACCTCCGCGAGCTGCACCGTCGGCGGCGACTGCTGCTCCGGGCTCTCCTGCGACATCCCGCCGGGCGCGACCGCCGGAACCTGCGGCACGACCGGTACCCTCTGCGCGGCCACCGGCCAGGCCTGCGCCGCCAGCGCGGACTGCTGCAACACGCCCAGCGAGCAGTGTCTCGGTGGCGTGTGCGCCGTCCCGCCCCCGAGCTGCTCCGGGGTCGCGCTGCCCTGCGCGACCAACGGCGACTGCTGCACGGGCCTGTCGTGCAACCTGACGACGGGCGCCTGCGAGGCGCCGGTCTGCGCCAACACGGGCACCTCCTGCAACACGACCTCGGGATGCTGCGCGACCGACGACGTGTGCGCGCTCGCGTCGAACACGGCGCAGCCCTGCACCGACGGCTCGAGCTGCGTCTGCGTCAAGCCCGCGGTCTGCGCGCCGCTCGGTCAGGCGTGCTCGCCGACGCCGGGCTGCTGCAACGGCGTGTGCGTCAACCAGGCGAACACGACCCAGCGCTGCGATCCGACGACCGGCATGAACTGCGTCTGCGTGGGAATCGGCTAGCGCCACCAGAAGTCGTCGTACGAACGGCCGCTCGCGCTCGACGCGCGGGCGGCCGTTCTCTTTCTGGAGGTCGCGGTTTCCGGTCCGGCGGGCGGCGATGTCGCGGCGGCGGTCAGAAGTCTCGAGGTCGGGGTCGAGGTCGGGGTCGGGGTCTCGCCCTGAAACGCCGACGGCCGCTCCCGCGCGTGCGCGGGGCGGCCGTCCGTGAGGCTTGAGCCCAGGCCGACGCCTGGCGCCTGTGGCTGCATCAGGACTGCGGGCGGTCCCCTCCGCCGAGCGCCTCGTCCTCGCCGACGCCCTGGAGGTCGAGCGCGATCGCGAGGAGGTACAGCGCCAGCGAGGAGGTGCCGAAGAGCTGGCCGAGGCTCATCGCGAGGACGAGCAGCAGCGGCGACGGCCAGAACAGGCCGGCGACCATGAGGCCGAGCGCGACGAGCGTGAGGACCGCGGAGACGTTGACGAGGCGGCGGACGGTGATCTTCGAGAGTCCGATCACGGCGCTACTCCTTCTTCTCGCCGGCGGCGGACGCCGTGGGCGCGCGGCCGTTGCCGCCGTGGTTGAACGAGCGCGGGTGGACCTGGGCGCCGCCGTGGCAGTCGATGCAGCCCGCGTCGCCCTTGCGGAGGTCCTCGATCATCCCGGCGTGCTCCTCGCGAGCGAGCCAGTTCGGCGCGGTCGTCGAGTGGCAGCGGGTGCAGCTCCCGTTCTTGAACGGCTTGTAGAGGTGGATGCGCGGCCCCTTCTCGCCGTAGGGGCCCGAGCTCGCGTACTCGGTGATGTAATAGTAGAGGTGCTTGAGCCCGTTCAGCTTGGTCGTCATCGCGCCGAACAGGGCGTAGTCGGCGTGGCACGTGTAGCAGCTCTCGCCGCCGAAGGTCGCGTTGCGGCTGTGGATCGCCGCGAGGCTGTTCGACCTCGGGTCCGCCGCGTCCTCGGTGTACGGGAGCATCACGTGGCAGGAGCTACAGAACTCGCGCTTCAGCGTGTACTCGAACCCGGAGACGTTGCCGGTGAGCGCGACGCCGATCGGCATCACGCCGAGCCCGAAGAGCAGCAGCACCTTCGTGAGCCGCCCGAGCGGCGGCCGCTTCACGAGGTACCAGATGATGATGAGGGCGGCGATGGCGGCGGCCGCGACCGCCGTCAGCTTGAGGAGCTGCTCGAGCGAGTTGATCTCTTGCACGGTCGGTTTTGCTACCATGTGGGTCCGGGCACTTCAAGGCGGAACCGCGTCATTTTGCCGCGCCTGCGAGGAGTCCCCCCTCCCGCCCCGGCCCCGGGTGCCGTTCCGGAGAGGATCGCGCGCGATCACGCAGCGCCGCGAACTCCTTGCCTTTCCGCCCCACCTGCACTAGATACGGCGGCTCGCAAGCGCGGTTAGCTCAGCTGGATAGAGCGTCGGCCTCCGGAGCCGAAGGCCACAGGTTCGAATCCTGTACCGCGCGCCACTCAGAGAGGCCCGTCCCAGCGGCATTCATGCCCGGGGACGGGCCTCTCGCTTTCGAGGGAGCGTCAGTCCGCCGGCGTGCCCTGCTCCGCCACGGCAGGCACGCGCGTCGCGACCTCTCCGCCCTCGAGCGCAGCGGGGAGCGCCTCCGTGGCGACGGCCGCCGCGGTCGCTTCGTCCGCCTCTTCGGGCGCCGGCTCCGTGGCCTCGCGCGACGGCACGGGGGCCTCGACGAGGGCATCGAAGACGGCGTCGAACGGGTCCTCCACCGTACCGGCGGCGGGCTCCCCGGAGGCCTCGGCCTCCTCGGCCGCGGTGCTGCTGTCCTCGGGGCGAGAAGCGGCGAGCTCGGCAGGGCGAGCCGCCTCGCGCGTCGCCGCCGCGGCGACTGGAGCGGATTCGCGGGACCCGGCGCTCGCCCCGTCGCGGCGCGGCGTGGGCTGCGACCGCCCCGCGCTGCCCGGGTTCGGCGCGGCCGAGG
>NZ_JALCZB010000047.1:0-33572 GCF_022690745.1 Anaeromyxobacter sp. SG64
CCGGCCAGCCTCGCGTCGGGCCCTCCGGCGCGCCCACCCGGGCGACCCAGTCCCCGTACTACGGCACCCGGCCCGCACCCCCGCGCGGCAGCGCCGCGGTCCGCCCCGCGCCGCCGCCCACCGGCACGGTGCCGCCGAGCCACCGCCCGGCGCCGGGCCCGTATTCTCCTCGCTACCCCTACTCCCCCTACTACCCATACTATCCGTCCTATCCATACTACCCGTACCCGGCGTACGCCCTCGGGATCGCGCCGTTCTGGTGGGGGCTCGGCTGGGGGTGGGGCTACTACCCCATGTACCGGCCCTACGTGCCCTATCCGCCGGAGGCCTATCTCCCACCGCCCGAGGGGAGCCCGGACCGCACGACGACGCTCCTGTCGCTCCAGGCGGCCGGCCACACGCGAGGCGGCGCCGGCGTGCTCGACCTCGTCATCGAGGGGCGTCACCTCGGGTTCCACGCCAGCATCGGCGCCGTGGGCCGCGACCGCCTGCGCGGCGCAATCACCAACGACGCGGCCACGCTGGGGTGGGGCACGATGCACGCGACCTGGTCGTTCCTGTCCGCGCCCTCCTACCGGATGCGGCTCGAGGTCGGCGCGTCGATGCTGTCGATGCCCGACTCGGGCGGGCTCGTCGGCGAGCCGTACGCGGGGACGATCGCGTTCGGGCCGGACGTGGGGGTGTCCGGCCACCTCGGCCTCGTCGGGCCGTTCGGCGTCGAGGGTCACGCCCGCGTGACGCCGACCCCGGTTCCCGTCACCGACGCCCGGCTCGCGGCGGCGTTCCGGGGCGGTCCGCTGGCGCTCACGCTCGGCTGGCGGGCGATCGACGTCTCGGGCGATCGGAAGGACGGCCCGCAGCTCCACTTCTCGGGGCCGGAGCTCGGGCTGGCGCTGCGGTTCTGATCGGGCGGACGGCCCGGACCGGGCAGGGAGCCGGAAAGCGCGACGGCGGGCACGGCCCGGAGGCCGCCCCGCCGCTCGTGAAGCGAGCGCCGTCGCGCGGCGCGCTACTTCTTCGCCTGGCCCTTGGAGGCCTTCTGGCGACGCTTGCGGGCCTTCCACTTCCGGCGCCGCTCGCTCTTCATCCGCATGTGCTTGCTCTTCGAGTTGGCCATGGGGCCTCCGTGGGTCGGGTCGTGTCGACCGATGGGGAAAAGTCGTCCCGGCGACGGTGTATCGCACGCCGGGGCCGGGCGCGCCAGAGCGTCAGCGGTCCGGCGTCTCGCCGCCGTCCGGGCGAGGGGCGCCCTCCCCCGTCGCTGCGCCCTCCGCCTTGGCCTCCTGCGAGTCGCTGCGCGCGTCCGCCCGCTCGATCCTCGCCGGCGGCGGCGCGCCCGCAGGCCGCGTCGGCCGCGGCATGCCCTCGGCGCCCCGAGCCGCGCTCGGCTTCGCGACGGCGGCGGGGATCCTCGGCGCCGCGCCCGGCTCTGGCTGCGGCCGGCGGCCAGCCGGCGCGGGCTCGGCGCCGTGACGCGACGTCCAGTGCTGCACGAGCTCCTTCAAGTCGGCGAGCGGCAGCGCCCGGGAGACGTGGCCGTTCGCGCCGTCCATGTCGCGCGCCATGCAGAGGGAGTTGAGGATCGCCTCCTCGGTCGCCTCGATCACGGCCTCGTAGAGCGGATCGAGCCGCTGGTCGAGGAGGATCTTCACCCGGTAGACCATCTTGCGCGACTCGCGCGGCACCTTGTTGGCGGTCGAGAACGCGAGGACGATCTCGCCCGAGCCGTGCATCGCGGTCGAGCCGACGCGGCCGATGCCGAGCGCGGCCCGCTTGGCGAGCCGGTTGAGCTGGTGGGTGATGAGCGGCGCGTCCGTCGCGATCACCGCGATGATGGAGCCGTAGTTCTGGCTCCGGCGCGGGGCCGAGCGGTAGCGCGCCTCGAGCACCTCGCCGACCGGGAGCCCGCCCACGCGGAGCTGCCGCATCACGCCGAAGTTCGACATGACGAGCACGCCCACGGTGTAGCCGCCGAGCACCTCCGGGAGCTTGCGGCTCGCGGTGCCGATCCCCGCCTTGAAGTCGCAGGTGATCATCCCCGTCCCGCCGCCCACGCTCCCCTCCGCGACCGGCCCGTCGCTCGCGGTCCGGAGCGCCTCGGTCACGTGCTCCTCGTGCACGTGCCGGCCGGCGATGTCGTTCAGCCAGGAGTCGTCGCACTCCCCGACGAGCGGGATGATGACGTCGTGCTCGTGCCCGATGCCCGGGAACCGGTCAATCATCCACTTCACGGCGGCGTCCGAGACCGCGCCGACGGAGAGCGTGTTGGTGAGGAAGATCGGCGTCTCGATGAGGCCCCACTCGAGGAGCTGGGTCATCCCCGAGACCTCGCCCGCCCCGTTCAGGATGAAGCCGCCGCCGACGACGCGCTCCTCGAACACGTTCGCCGGGTTCGGGAGGATCGCGGTGACGCCGGTGCGCACCGGCGCCTTCCCCACCTTGAGCGGCCCCGCCGCCCCGCGGATGATCGTCGCGTGGCCGACCTTCACGCCCGCGACGTCGGTGATCGCGTTCCAGCGCCCGGTCTTGTAGCGCCCGAGCGGGATCCCCATCTCCCGCGCGCGGCGGCGCGGCTCGTTCGTCGGGCGGTCGTCGGGCATCGCCCGCGATTATACGGGCGGCGCGCCCTCGCCGGGCGTCCCGGAAGGCTTCTCCGAGCCGTTCGACCCGTTGGCGGCGCCCGCGACCGCCTGCGCGTGCGCGCCCCGCTCCGCCACGGCGCGCTCCGCGAGCGCCTCGCGCTCGGCCGCCGCCTGCGCCCGCCGGGCCCGCTCCCGCTCTCGCTCCCGCTCCTGGTAGCGCCGGATCGCGAACGCCAGGATCTCGCCGATGAGCCCGCGGTAGTCGATCCCGGCGGCCTGCGAGATGAGCACGAGGTCCGACCACCCGGGCGCGAGCCCCGGCAGCGGGTTGCACTCGATGAAGTAGATCCGGCCCTCCGCGTCCATGCGGAAGTCCACCCGCGCGATGTCGCGGCAGCCGAGCGCGGTGAAGCACTCGCGCGCCGCCTTCTCGAGCCGGTCGAGCTCGCGCGGCGCGAGCTTCGCGGGGACCTCGTAGCGGATGTGCTCGTTCCAGTCCTGCTTCATCTCGAACGAGTAGATGGGCGTGGGGTCGCTCGCGTCGAGGAAGACGATCTCCATGGGCGGCAGCACGCGCGGGCGGCGCTCGCCGAGGAGCCCCACCGTGAACTCGCGCCCGGCGACGTACGCCTCGACGAGCGCCGGCTGGCGGTACTTCGCGATGAGCTCGCGCGCGACCTCGCGCAGCTCGACCTCGTCGCGCACGATGGACTTCTTCGTGACGCCCTTCGAGGTCCCCTCCGCGACGGGCTTCACGAGGAGCGGGAACGAGAGCTCGCGCGGGAGCCGCTCCTTCCCGGTGTGCATCACCACGTAGTCGGGCGTGAGCACCCCGTGCGTCCGGACCATGCGCTTCGCGAGCGCCTTGTCGAGCGAGACCGAGAGCGCGGCGGGATCCGACCCCGTGTACGGGATGTCGAGGAGCTCGAGGAGCGCCGGGACGGCCGACTCGCGGTTCCGGCCCCGGAACCCCTCGGCGATGTTGAACACGACGTCCACCGGCGTCGCCGCGAGGACGAAGGGCAGCTCGGTCGTCGCCTCGAGATCGACCACCTCGTGGCCGTAGCTCGCGATGGCCTCGCGGATCGCCTGGAGCGTCTTCGGGGAGTCGTACTCGGCCTCCTCGTCCCCCTCGCCCGACGGGTCCGGCGTGAGCCGCTTCACGTTGAAGGTGAAGCCGACCTTGAGCCGCTCGGTGCGCCTCGGGCGGCCGCGCCGGCCGCGCGGCTCGGCGATGTTGAAGCGGCGCGTCGCGCTCTGGATGACCGCGCCGAGCACGGCGTCGTCGTGGAGCCCCTCGAGCGCGGCGGAGGCATAGATGCCCGCCCCGGGCTCGAGGGAGGGCAGCGCGTTGATCTCCAGGAAGTAGATCCCGCCGTCCTCGCCGAGGCGCAGGTCGATCCGGCCGAGATCGCGGATCCCGAGCTGGCGGTAGACCGTCTCGCAGAGCTGCTGGATCCGCTCGGCCTGGCTCCGCTTCACCTTCGCCGGCGCGCGCACCGACACGTACCGGTCGAGCTTGGTCTTGAGCTCGTAGTCGTAGATGGCGTACCGGCGGGAGGCGGTGGCCGCCTCGTCGATGACGTACTCGACCGGCTGCAGCACGCCGTGCCGCTCCGGCGCGGCCGCCTCGAGGAACGGCACCGTCACGTCCCGCCCGACGATGAACTCCTCCACGAGGAGCCCCGCGGGGTAGCGCCGGAGGGACTCGCGCACCACCTCGTGGAGCCGCAGGGCGTCCTCGACCACCGAGTCCTGCGTGATGCCCTTCGAGCTGCCCTCGAAGTTGGGCTTCACGATGACGGGGTAGCGCAGGGCGTTGGGCTGGAGCTTCTGCGCGTCCTCGAGGTACTGCCAGCGCGGCGTCGTGACCCCGTGCTGGGCGAGCACGAGCTTCGTGAGCTGCTTGTCGAGCGTGAGCGCGAGGGCGTAGGCGTCGGAGCCGGTGTACGGCATCCCGAGCTCGTCGAAGAGCGCCGGGAAGAACGCCTCGCGGAAGCGGCCGCGCCGCCCCTCGGCGGTGTTGAAGATGAGGTCCGGCCCGAACGCCTCGAGGCGCGCGACGGTGCGCGACGCCGGCCCGGAGACCTCGATCCGCTCGACGCGGTGGCCGAGGCGCTCGATGGCGGCCGCCAGGGCGTCGACGGTCTCGCGGGTGTCGAACTCGGCCTCCTCCTCGGAGTCGGAGAGTCGAAGGTTGTGCGTGAGCGCGATGCGCATCGTGGGCCGGCTCCTGGAAGAACTAACGGGGGCTGCGCCTCCGCCGCGGCGGGCTCGCCTCGCTCGCTGGCGGTTCGCGGGTCATGCTCCTAGGCGGCCGACCGGGCCGCGCCGCCGCGCGTCGCGCTCGCGGAGGGCGGCGGCGCCGGCGTGGCGGCGAGGTCGGGCGCCACGGCCGCGTCCTTCGCCAGCACCTTCCCGTCGACCACCTGCGTGTCGGCGAAGATGTCGCCGATCCGGACGCCGAGCCGGTCCGTGTAGATCATGTACGCCTCGAAGGCGACGATCGGCACGCCGGCGACGAACAGCACGGGCCAGAGCAGCGGCACCGCGTAGAAGATGGCGACGAGCGCGAACGGCGCGTTGCGCAGCATGGACTCGCGGTAGCCGGCCGGCGCCCGGCGCGGCACCACGACCGTGCGCACGCCGAAGATCTTCTTGCCGATGGACTGCCCGGAGAGCAGGCCGTCGGCGACGAGCAGGTAGAGCGCGGCGAGGAGCGGCCCCACCTGCGGCGAGGCCTGGGCGAGGACGAGCGCGAGGGTGAAGTCGGCGAGCCGCGCGAGCGCGCGGAGCGACAGGTCCGCCTTGGGGTACGGGCTCCCCTCTCGCCTCGCGTCGCGCATCTCGCTACGCGCTCCCCCGCACGAAGAACAGGTAGGCCATCGCCGGCCGGTGCGACCCCTCGCGCATGACGAAGTGCACCGACTCGAAGGAGAAGCCCTCCGCGGTCCAGCGGTTCAGCGCCCCCTCCAGGCTCTCCTCGCCGACGGGCGAGACCTCGACGACCTTGTACGAGGCCGCCCCGCCGGGCTCGTCGGGCTGGGACGCCCCGCGGGTCACCCGCGCTTCCCGGTGAGGAGGTGCGCGGCCTCCTTCGCGTAGTAGGTGAGGATGAGGTCGGCGCCGGCGCGCCGGCAGCAGAGCAGGGTCTCGAGCACGACCCGCGCCTCGTCGATCCAGCCGCGCTCGGCGGCGGCCTTGATCATCGCGTACTCGCCGGACACGTGGTACGCGGCGACCGGCAGCTCGAAGCGATCGCGGATGAGCCGCACGATGTCGAGGTACGGCACCGCGGGCTTCACCATCACCATGTCGGCGCCCTCGGCGACGTCGAGCGCCACCTCGCGGAGCGCCTCCCGCCAGTTGCCGGGGTCCATCTGGTAGCCCTTGCGATCCTTGGGGATGCCCGGCCCCTCGCGCGGCGCGCTCTCCGCGGCGTCGCGGAACGGGCCGTAGAACGCGCCGGCGAACTTCGCGGCGTAGGAGAGGACGGGCACGTCTCCGTACCCCTCGGCGTCGAGCGCCGCCCGGATCGCGGCGACGCGGCCGTCCATCATGTCCGACGGGGCGACGATGTCGGCGCCGGCGCGGGCGTGCGCGACCGCCTCCTTGGCGAGGAGCGGCAGGGTCGCGTCGTTGTCGACCGAGAGGTCCTGCCCGGGGCCGCCGGCCTTCGGCGCCTTGAGGATGCCGCAGTGGCCGTGGTCCGTGTACTCGCACATGCACACGTCGGTCATCACGACGAGCCCGGGGACCTTTGCCTTGAGCGCGCGGATCGCCTGCGGGACGACGCCGTTCTCGTCGTAGGCCCCGCTGCCGATCTCGTCCTTGTGCTCGGGGATCCCGAACAGGATCACGGAGCGGACGCCCGCCTCGTACCCGGCCTGCGCCTCCGCGACGAGCTCGTCGACCGACAGCTGGAAGACGCCCGGCATCGACTTCACCGGGTTCCGCACGCGCTTGCCGGGGAGCACGAACAGCGGCCAGACGAGGTCGTCGGGCGCGAGGTGCGTCTCGCGGACGAGGCTGCGCAGCGCCTCGTTGCGGCGCAGGCGGCGGGGGCGGTCCTGGGGGAAGGGCATGACGGTTTTCTATCGCAGACTGCGGGTTTGGACAAAGAAGCGCGGCCTCGCCGGCTAGGGCCGCTCCCGGGGGTTCACCTGGCGCATCACGAGGCCGCTCTGGAGGCGCGGGTAGAAGAGCGTGCTCTTCTGCGGCATCGTCTCGCCCGCGTCGCCGATCGCCTCGACCTGCCACATCGGCGTGGGGTTCAGGAGGAACCCGAGCTGATGCTCGCCGGAGAGGACCCGGTTCACCGCCTCGCCCGCGTCCCGGACGTAGGTGAGGTTCTCCTGGTTCTCCTGCGCCCGCGGCGAGAGGCCGAGCAGGTGCTGGAAGACGATCGAGTGCAGCACCGTCACGTCGAGCGCCCGCAGCATCTGGTTCGCGGGCAGCTCCGCGTCGGAGAGGTCCACGTCGTCGCGCAGCGTGACCACGCGCGCCTTCTGGTCCTCGGCGGAGAGGAGGATGAAGGTGCTCGCCTTGCCCCCGTGCTCGGCGAGCTTGGAGATGGCCCAGGCGCGGCCCGCCGGGCGGCGGATGTCCTCGGGGAGCGTCTCCACCGTGAAGTAGCGCTCGAGCCGCTCGACGAAGCGCGGGAGGGAGAGGTCCTTCAGGCCGAACAGGAGCCGGTGCGTGGGGAACAGGAACAGGCCCGGGTCGTTCATCGGGCACAGGAACATGAGGATGTAGTGGTGCCCGCCGTCCGCGGGGAGGCCGGGGTTCGCCTCCTCGAGCTGGCGCTGGTACACGAGCGCCGTCTCGTAGCGGTGGTGCCCGTCGGCGATGAAGACGCGCTGCCGCGCGACGAGCTCGGTGAGCGCGGACACGAGCGCCGGGTCCTCGGTCCGCCACATGCGGTGGTGCACGCCGTCGTCGGAGTCGGTGTCCGCCACCGGCTCCGCCGCGGTCGCCGCGTCGAGCGTCCGCGCCGTGACCTGCGCCTCGTCCCGGTACAGGCCGAAGATGGGCGAGAGGTTCGCGCCCACGTGCCTCAGGATCTCGAGCCGGTCCGCCTTGGGCGCGACGAGCGTCTTCTCGTGCGGGACGATGATGCCCTCGCGGAACTCGTGCAGCCGCACGGCGGCCATGAAGCCGCGCCGCTTGAGGCGCCGCCCGTCCGGCGACCAGAAGCTCTGCTCCAGCGGGTAGAGCGCCGGGGTGGGGTCGCGGCGCAGCACCCCCTCGGCGAGCCAGCGCCGGAAGTACTCCGCGGCGCGCGTGTAGCGGTTCTGCGCCGGCCCGTCGCCGGGGCGCTCCTCGCCGAGGGTGATGTGGACCACGTTCTCGGTGCTGCGCCGGAGCAGCTCGTCGCGCTGCTCCTGCGAGATGAGGTCGTAGGGCGGCGCGATGAGCTGTGCGAGCGCGCGGCCCTTCGAGGCGGCGTATCGGATTCCGTGAAACGGGGCGATCTCCGCCATGGGGGTGGGACGCTAGATCAGCGCCCCGCGGGGTGCAAGGCGCCCGAGGTGACCGCGCGCATCCGGAACAGCCCCCTTGCGTCAGTCGGCCGCGGCGCGCACGGCGTCGAATGGGATGGCGCCCTCGCGCAGGAGGCGGACGCTGTCCCCCTCCACCTCCACGATCGTGCTCGGCAGCCCGCCCGGCGTGCGCCCGCCGTCGAGGACGTGGTCGATGCGCGAGAGGAGGTCCGCCGAGAGGTCTCCGGCGTCGGTCGGCGGCGCCTCGCCGGAGAGGTTCGCAGACGTCGACACGATGGCCCCGCCCGCCCGCCGGGCGAGGGCCCGCGCGACCTCGCTGCCGGGGACGCGGATGGCGACGGTCCCGGCGCCGGCCGTGACCGCCGGGTCGAGCCCCGGGAGCGCGGGGAGCACCAGCGTGAGCGGCCCGGGCCAGAAGCGCGCGGCGAGGCGGGCCGCGAGGCCCGTGAGCCCGGCGACCGCCTCCACCTGGCCGACGTCCGCCGCGAGGAGCGGCAGGGGCTTGCCCTCCGGGCGGAGCTTCGCGCGGGCGAGCCTGCCGAGCGCGGCCTCGTCGCGGGCGAGCGCGCCGAGCCCGTAGAACGTCTCGGTGGGATAGGCCACGAGGCCGCCGCGCCGGAGCACGTCCGCGGCGGCGGAGACGCGAGCGTCGAGATCGGCGGGGAGCGGCGGCACGGCCTCGAAGGATAGTCGGGCCGGAGCAGCGCGTCAGCGCGCCCCGCGCCGGAGCAGGACGGCCGGGATCGTCTGGGCGACGATGCGCAGGTCCCGCCACAGCGACCAGCCGTCGATGTAGGCGAGGTCGAGCTCCATCCAGCGATCGAACTCGAGATCGGAGCGGCCCGAGATCTGCCAGGTGCAGGTGATCCCGGGCTTCATCGAGAGCCGCCGGCGCTGCCAGCGCTCGTAGCGGCGCACCTCCTCCGGGAGGGGCGGGCGCGGGCCGACGACGCTCATCTCGCCCCGCAGCACGTTCCAGAGCTGCGGGAGCTCGTCGAGCGAGGCCCGGCGGATGAAGCGGCCGACCGCCGTCACGCGCGGATCGTCGCGCATCTTGAAGACCGGCCCGTCCGCCTCGTTGTGCTGGCGCAGGGCGTGGAGCTCGTCCTCTGCGCCGACCCGCATCGAGCGGAGCTTGTACAGGGTGAACTCGCGGCCGTTGAGGCCGACGCGCCGCTGCCGGAACAGCACCGGGCCCGGGGAGTCGAGCCGCACGGCGAGCGCGACGAGCGCGAGGACGGGCGAGAGGACGAGAAGGCCGAGGGCGCTCAGGACGACGTCGAAGGCACGCTTCGCGAGGAGCGGCAGCACCTCCTGGGGACCCGACGCGAGGGAGAGGAGCGGGATCCCGTCCAGCTCCTCGATCTCGAGCTGCGCGTCGATCGCCGGGAACAGGTCGAGCGCGATCTTCACCGGAACCCCTTGCTCCTCGCACAGCGCGATGGCCTCCTCGACGTCCCGGAGCCGATCGCGCCCCACCGCGACCACGACCAGATCCAGCACGTGCAGGTCGAGGATCTTCCCCATGTCCTCGATCGCGCCCAGCACCTGGGCTCCTCGGCGCACCGCCCCATCCGGCTCGACGATGTACCCGCAGAACCTGAGCCCCCACTCCGGGCGCGTCCCGAGCCGACGCGCCATCGCCACCGCGAGCGGCCCGCTGCCGACCACCGCGAACGCGCGGGTGTTCCGGCCACGCCGGCGGACGGCGCGCGCGGTGGTCCGGAGCACCACCCGGCTCGCGGCGAAGAGCACGAGCGCCGTCGCGAGCCAGATCCCGAAGAGCAGGCGCGAGAGCTGGTGGTCGTGCGCGATGAACGTCCCAGTGCCGAGGAGGAGCGCGAGGGTGACGGTGGCGCGGCCGAGGCGCAGCACCTCGACCCCGAGCGAGCGCGTCCGGTACGCGGCGTACACGTGGGAGGCCCCCGCGGCGGGGCTCCACAGGAGCAGCGCGGCCGCGACCCACGCCAGGTAGCGGTCGGGCGCGTAGAGATCCGGCAGGGTGCCGGGCAGCGCGCTGCGCACCCAGTACGCGAGGCCGAAGGCGAGCACCAGGAGCCCGAGATCGAGCCCCCGAAGCCCGGCAGCGACCGCTCGCGCGCGCTGCTTCAGCATCAGGCCACCCGCTCCGAGCCGGGTGGCTTTCCCCCGGGCACGGGGCGGCGCTCCGCGAGCCGCGCCTCGAGCGGGATGCTGCGGGTGTGCTGCGTCGGGACCCAGTCGCGCTTCCCGATGCGCAGGAGCCCGCGCACGAGGATGGGCAGCCAGGTGGAGTTGAAGATCGCCGTGTACGCGTAGCGCACGAACGCGCGCGCCGGCATCCCCTCGGCGCGCATCGCCGCCATGGGGAACACCGCGTAGCACGCGAGGAGCGCGCCCCAGGCGGGGAGCGGCACGGAGAACGCCGCCGCGAGCGCCGAGCCCCGGAGCGCGGCCACCCCGTGCACCGCCGCGACGCCGGCCGCGAGCACCGCCACCGCGGAGCGCGAGGGCTGCACGCACGCGATGGCGCCGTCGAGCGCCGCCTGATCGCCGTGGCGGAGCGCCCGCGCGAGGAGCGGGACGAGGTGCCGCCGCGCGACGTCCCAGCGGCCCTGCATCCAGCGCGTCCGCTGCGCGTTCGACGCCCTCATCGTGAGCGGCTTCTCGTCGAACGTGACGGCGTCGTGCGCCCACTCCACGCGGATGCCCTCGCGGAGGAGCCGCATCTGCAGCTCCGCGTCGTCCGTCACGCAGGCGGGATCCGGCGGGAAGGCGTGCAGCGTGGACGTCCGGATGCAGTAGCCCGTCCCGCCGAGCGCCGCGGACATGCCGAGGTTCTCGCGCGAGAGCTGGAAGAGGCGCGACGACACCGAGTAGCCGGTGGAGATCGCCTTCGTCACCCAGCTGTCGTCCGGGTTCTTCGTGTCGAGGTAGCCCTGCACGACGTGCGCGCCCGCGGCGAGCCGCGCGTTCATGACCGTGAGGAAGTTGGGGGACATGACGTTGTCGGCGTCGAACACGCAGATCGCGTCGGGGGTCCAGCGCGACGCGACGCGCTCGAGCGCCCAGCGGAGGGCGTGACCCTTCCCCGTGCTCCCGGGCTCGTCGCGCTCGAGCACCTCGTCCGCGCCCGCGGTCCGCGCGCGCGCCGCGGTGTCGTCGCTACAGTTGTCGGCGACGACCACGACGCGGAACATGCGGCGGGGGTAGTCGAGCTGCGTGAGCGCGCGGACCGCGTCGCCGATCACCGCCGCCTCGTCGTGCGCCGGGACGACGACGACGAAGCGGTGCAGCGGCTCGACGGCGGCGCTCTTCCGGCGCGGGAGGAAGCCGCACAGCGCGACCGCAAAAGTGTAGACGCCCAGCACGAGCAGTCCCCACTCGAGCGCGTGCAGCAAGATCATCGTAAGTCTCCCTGGGGCGCCGCCCCGCGCTCACGCGGCCGGGCGCTCATCGCGACCGCCGGCGAGTGTGATCGAGAGCTGCCTCCACCGTCCCCAGGTCCTTATATCCACACGTCGCTACTCTTGGTAACGTTTGGCGAAATGCGCATCCTGATCGTCTTCGGAACCCGTCCCGAGGCGGTGAAGCTCGCTCCCCTCGTACACGATCTCCGGCAACGCCCCGGGGCCCACGTGGAGGTATGCCTCACGGGGCAACATCGGGAGATGGTTACCCAGGTGGTCTCCTTCTTCGGGGTTGACGTCGATCACGACCTCGAGATCATGCGCACGAACCAGACGCTGTCGGACGTGGCCGCCCGGACTCTCACGGGGGTGGATCGGCTGCTCGAGTCGCGCCGCCCGGACTGGGTGGTCGTCCAGGGCGACACGACCACGTGCTTCGCGACGGCGCTCGCCGCCTTTCACCGCAAGGTCCGGGTCGCACACGTGGAGGCGGGGCTGCGCAGCGGCGACCGCTGGGCGCCGTACCCCGAGGAGATGAACCGCGTGCTCACCGCGCGGCTCGCCGACCTGCACCTCGCGCCGACGGCGCGGGCGAAGGCGAGCCTCCTCGCGGAGGGGATCCCGGAGGACCGCATCCGGGTGGTCGGCAACACCGGGATCGACGCGCTCCTCCTCGCGGTCGAGACCCTCCGTGAAAAGGGGCTCGACGAGATGTACGCGGCGCGGTTCCCGCTGCGCGCGGAGCGCCCCCTCGTGCTCGTCACCGGCCATCGGCGCGAGAGCTTCGGGCGACCGTTCGAGGAGCTGTGCGAGGCCATCCGGGACGTGGCGAGCGCGAACGACGTCGAGATCCTCTACCCGGTGCACCTCAACCCCAACGTCCGGGAACCGGTCTTCCGCATCCTCTCCGGGCTGCCGAACGTGCACCTCGTCGAGCCGGTCGAGTACCCGGCGCTCGTGTGGCTCGCGCGCCGGAGCCGCTTCATCCTGACGGACTCCGGCGGGATCCAGGAGGAGGCCTCCGCGCTCGGGAAGCCGGTGCTCGTCATGCGTGACGTCACGGAGCGGCAGGAGAGCGTCGAGGCCGGCGTGTCGCGGCTCGTCGGGACGAGCCGCGAGGTGATCCGCGAGGCCTGCACCTCCCTGCTCCGGGACGGCGCCGCCTACGCCCGGATGGCGCGCCGGGTCGATCTCTACGGCGACGGGCGCGCGAGCGCGCGGATCGGCGACGCGCTCGGGCTCTCGCCGTCGGGCGTTCCGGCCGAGTGGGCGGCGGCCTGAAGACGGCGATCCGCGAGCGAGCGCCCGTGCGCGTAGGCATCGACTTCACCTGGCTCCGCCCCGACCGCCTCGCCGGCCCCGAGCGCCACGCGATCGGCCTCGCCCGCGCGCTCGCGGCGCTGGCGCCGGGAGAGCTCGTCCTCTTCACCCGGCCGGACCCGCCGCCGAGCATCGCCGAGCTCGAGGTCGAGCAGCGCGCCGCGCCGCTCCGCACGCGCGTCGCGCTCGACCAGGCGTGGCTCCCGCTCGCCGCCGCCGGCGCGCGCGTGGACCTGCTCCACTCGCCAGGCTCCCCCACCCCGCTCCTCTGGCGCGGACGCTCCGCCGTCACCGTCCACGACGCGACGCCGTGGCTCGAGCCCGACGCCCTGCCCGCCGAGCAGCGCTGGTACGCGCGGCCGCTGTACCCGCAGGCGCTCGCGCGCGCCGCCGCGGTGTTCACGCCGTCGGAGGCGGCGCGGGAGGAGCTCGTGCGCGCGACGGGGGTCCCGCGCGAGCGCGTGCACGTCACGCCGAACGGCGTCGACCCGGTCTTCTTCGAGGCGCGCGCGCCGGAAGGCCCCCGCGCGCCCTACCTGCTCGCGGTCGGCACCCTCGAGCCGCGCAAGAACCTGCCGGTCCTGCTCGACGTGCTCCGGCTCCTGCGCCGCGAGGGGCGCGACCTGCGCCTCGTCATCGCGGGGCGGCGCGGGCTCACCCAGTCGCTGCCGCTCGGCGATCTCGCCCCGCACGTGCAGCTCGCGGGGACGGTCCCGGACGACGAGCTGCCCGCGCTGTACGCGGGCGCCGCCTGCTTCGTCATGCCCTCGGTGCGGGAGGGGTTCGGGTTGCCCCTCGCGGAGGCGATGGCGGCCGGGACGCCCGCGGTCGCGAGCGACATCCCCGCGCTCCGCGAGGTGGGCGGCGAGACGGTGCGCTACGCCGCCCCGTCCGACCCCGAGGCCTTCGCCGCGGCGATCCGGACGGCCCTCGACGACCGCGAGGGCTCGCGGCTGCGCGCCGCGGCCGCGCGCGGGCGCGCGCGGCGGTTCCGCTGGGAGGACACGGCGCGGCTGACGCTGGAGGTGTACCGGAGGGTGACGGGGCGGCGGTGACTTGCCCGCGGAGCAGGTGCACGGGCGCCGAGCGACGCCGCCCCGACGTCCTCCCTATCAAGGGTCCCAAGGGATCGGGCACTCGTGGCAAAGTGCCCGCAGCATGAGCTCGACCGTGACCTCCCCCCCGCCACCAGGCCGTCGCGAGGAGCAGAGCGTGTCGCACGACCCCGAGCAGGCCTCGGCCATGGACCCCGGCGGCATCGAGAAGGAGCTCGCCGAGGCTCGGCTCGCGCTCGCCCGCGAGCGCGCCCGCACCTCCCGGCTCCGCGAGGACCTGGAGCGCACCGGGGAGCGGCTTCGCCGCACAGAGGCGGAGCTCGAGGGGATCCGGACCAGCACGGCCTGGCGCGCGGCGCGGGTCTACTACCGCGTCCGGGACGGGTTCTGGCCGCTGCGGGTGGCGCACGGCCTGGCCCGGAAGGCGAAGGCCCGCCTCGGCGGGATGCGAGCGGTCGGGGCGGCGGCGCGCTCGCTCCTGCCGGACGGCGGGGGACAGGTCGTCGGGCTCACCCTGGGGCGCCGCGGACGGGTGAGCGTGGTGCTCCCCGTCTACAACCAGGCGTCGATGCTCGCGGAGTCCATCGAGAGCGTCCTCGCCCAGACGTACCGCGATCTCGAGCTCATCGTGGTCAACGACGGGTCGACCGACGGCGTCGAGCCCATCCTCGAGCGCTTCGCGGACGACCCGCGCGTCGTCGTCGTGACCCAGCCGAACCAGAAGCTCCCGTCCGCCCTCAACAACGGGTTCGACTTCGCCACCGGCGAGTTCTACACCTGGACCTCGGCGGACAACGTGATGCTCCCGCGTCAGCTCGAGGTGCTCGTGGGGTACCTCCGCGCGCATCCGGAGCAGGCGATGGTCTTCTCCGATTACCAGGCCATCGACGATCGCGGCCGCCCGCTCGACGATCCGCTCTTCCGGCCGCAGAACCAGGACCCGCACGACCGCAGCCGGATGCGCCTGCCGCGCGAGGTCACGGTGGAGAACCTCCACCGGAGCGGCGACAACTTCATCGGTGCGAGCTTCCTCTACCGGCGCGACGCGGCCCGCGTGGTGGGCGCCTACGCCGAGGACACGTTCGGCGGCGAGGACTACGACTACTGGCTGCGGATCCACGCGCTGTTCGGGATCGGCCACGTGGAGGAGGTCCTCTACCGGTACCGCGTCCACGAGAACACGCTGAACGCGCGCGCCCGCGAGCTTCGCATCGCGGAGAGCGTGCACCGCCTGCTCGACCGGCACGGCGAGCGGCTGGCCGCGCTGGCCTCGAGCCCCGCCTGGCTCCAGCTGGGCGTCGAGATCCCGGGCGCGCGGAGCGTGGCGGCGGGGGCGACGCCGGACGTCGTCGCGTACGCCCTGTCGCGCGCAGGCGATCCCGCCGTGCGCGAGCGCGAGGACTCCGACGACGCGCTGCGGGTGTGCGTGGTCGACCTCCCGCTCGACCAGGTGGACGAGGCCGCGGCGAGGCGCGCCGAGCTGCTCTTCGCCGCCGACCCGCTGGTCGCGGCGCACCTCGATCGCGAGCTGCCCGGCGGCGTGTTCCTCCTCGATCCCCGGCGCGAGCCGGAGCTCGCCCGCCGCATCGCGCAGCTGCGCCTCTTCGAGAAGCGCTGCGCGCGCGCGCCTCGCCAGCCGCCGGCGCGGGTCCTCCCCGTGCGCGAGCCGCTGCGCGTCGGCTTCCAGGTCGACGGGATGGACCGCGGCGGCCTCGAGCAGATCGTCTCCGACCTCGTCCGCAACCTCGATCGCTCGCGTGTCCGTCCGACCGTCCTCGTGCACGCGACGGAGTGCGGCCTCACCGGCCGGGCGCTGCAGAAGGACGGCGTGGACGTGGTGGTCACGGGCGGCGTCGAGGGACGGCTGATCGCGGCGGCGCAGGAGCGTCAGCTCCAGGTGGTGAACCTGCACCACAGCGTCGCCGGGCTGACCGGTTATCGCGGCCTGGGTCTCTCGACCGTGTACACCGTGCACTCGAGCTACGTGTGGCTGGACCCGCAGGCCCGGAGCGCTCGTGCCGAGCGCCTGCGCGACGTGGATCTCCACCTCGCCGTGTCGCCGCAGGTGGGGCGCTTCTTCGAGGCGACCTTCGGGGTGGATCCGCGGCGCGTGCGGATCGTGCCGAACGGGCTCGACCCGCGCGCGCTCGAGGGCGCGTCCCGGGGCTCACGCGAGGAGCTCGGCCTTTCCGAGGGCGACTTCGTGTTCCTGCAGGTGGGGTCCTTCACGCCCAACAAGCTCCAGCGGACCACCGTCGAGGCGCTCGCGAGGGTCTCCGTCGACGTGCCGCGCGCGCGGCTCGTGCTCGTCGGCAATCCGTTGGACGCGCGCTACGCCCGAGAGGTCGACGAGGCCGTCCGCGCCGGCGGGCTCTCGGACCGGGTGCGCATCCTGCCCTGGGGCAGCCGCGACGCGATCGCGGGCCTCATCCGCGCCGCCGACTGCTTCGTGCTCCCGTCGCTCGTGGAGGGGTGGAGCATCGCGGTCATGGAGGCCATGTACTTCGGGCTCCCGCTGGTCGTCTCCGACGTGGGTTCGGCGCGGGAGGTGATCCACGAAGGCGACATCGGGATCGTGATCCCGTGCCCCTACGAGCGGCTGTCGGAGCTGACGCTCGAGCAGCTCGTCGCGCTCGGGGAGCGTCCCCCGGAGGAGTACGTCGAGGTGCTCGCCGCGGCGATGCGCGAGGTGGCGCTCCACCCGGACGCGTGGCGTGCCCGCGGCGCGCGCGGCCGCGAGAAGGTCATGGGGCCCTTCCACGTCCGCGCCATGGCCGACGCCTACGCGGGCGCCTACGTCGACGCGTACCGCTGGCTGCGGAAGACCGGGACTCGCCGGGCCTGAGCCCGGCGCGCGGCTCACTCCTGCGATGCCGCCACCGCGGCGCGGAGCGACGCCGCCCCGTCCGCGAGAGAATCCCACCCGCGCAGCCGCGCGTGCGCCGCCTCGACCCGGCCCGTGGTCCCGTCCCACGCGGCGACCGCGGCCGAGACGGGGTGCTCCCGCAAGGTCGCCACGGCACGCGCGAGCACATACGAGCGGCGCGCCCGATCGGCCTCGAGGCGCTGCGCGCAATGGGCGGCCTCCGCGCGCAGCGACGCGAGCCGTGCGCGCGCGGCTTCGCCCTCGGCAGCGAGCGCATCGCGCTCGGCGCGGAGCGCGTCACGCTCCTGCGTCAGCGCGTGGCGGGCTTCCGCGAGGGCCGCCGCCCGCGCCACGCCCGCCGCGAGCGCGGGCTCGAGCCTCAGCGGTATCCCCTCGGCGCCCCGCCGGGCGTAGGTCGCGAGCGCCTGATCGCCCGCCCACCACGACCCTTCGATCCCCGCGCAGTGCGCGACGCGGAGATCGACGAGCTCGAAGCCGCCGACCTCCAGGGGGAAGCTCTCGAGCTCGAACGTGTAGGCGTGCTCCTCGATCCGCTCCCGCTCCTCGAACGGCACGAGCAGGAGGACGTAGCGGCCCACCCTGGGCAGGAGCGACGCGAGCACGCCCCACGGCGCGGCGAAGTGCTCGAGCGTGTTCGACGTGAAGAGCACGTCGTACTCCCGATCGAGACCCGCGCGCGACACGGCGAAGGAGACCCCGGCGTGCCGCCCGCTCGCGCGCTCCACCGCCGCGGGCGAGACGTCGAGGCCGGTGACGGGCGTCCCCCACGCGGCCGCGAGCGCGGCGGCGCCCTCGCCCTCCCCGCAGCCCCAGTCGCACACGCTCGCCCGGCGCGCGCGGAGGTCGTCCGCCACCGCCGGGGGCACGAGCGAGAGCGCCAGCTCCGCGAAGAAGCGGGACTGCGCCGGCCCGCCGCGCGCCCCCCAGTCTCCGCTCGCGAACCGCGCCTCCCAGTAGTCCGGCGAATTCACCGCTGGCCCCGTCATGCGCGCCTCCTCTCCGCCGGCGCCGTGGCTCCCGCGTCGAGCGCGGCGAGCACCCGATCCACGCGCTCTCCCCAGGTGTTCTGCTGCACCTCGCGGGAGAGGAGCGCCTGATACGCGGCGTCTCCCCGCCTGCCGACGGCCGCCCGCACCGCGGAGAGGAACTCCGCGGGCGTCGCGGCGGTGGTGACGGACCGGTACTTGCGGCACTCGTCCATCGGCGTCGTGACGATCGGAGCGCCGGCGGCCATGTACTCGAACAGCTTCACGGGCGAGGTGGAGCGCGTCACCTCGCTCACCTCGAACGGGATGATCGCGACGTCGAAGCGCCGCGAGTAGCGGGCGAGCTCGCCGTACGGGCGCTCGCCGAGCACGTGCACGTTCGGGCGCGATGCGATGCGTGCCGCGGAGCCGTCGTGATCCGGGCCGATGACGACGAAGCTCAGCTCCGCGCCGTCCTGCGTCACGCGGTTCAGCAGCTCGAAGTCGAGCCAGCGTGCGAGCGCGCCGTAGTAACCGACGATCGGGCGACCCAGGGCGACGATCCGCGCGAGGTCCTCGGGGGGCGCCTCGCCCTCCCTCCCGCGGAAGTCCGGAGCGTGCACGCCGTTCGGCGCGAGCACCGCGTCCGGTCGCGCTGCGCGGATGGCCGCGTGGAGCCGGTCGGCGCTCGCGACGACCACGTCGGCCCTGCGCACCAGCGCGTCGTGGTCCGCGTGCATGCGCCGGCAGTGCATGCTGAAGACCTCGAGCTCGTCGATGTACTCGTACACGACGCGCGGCTCGCGGAACGCGCGCAACCACGCCTCGTTCACGGTCCAGTTGAGCCACAGGATCGGCCGCGCGAGGTGCGCGACGAGCCGCGGATCCGCGCAGAGGAAGACGTTCGGCTCGACCTCGCGCAGCCCCTCGACCGCGTCCGCCGCGGGGTTGCAGGTGCAGAACACGCCGACGTAGCCGCGGCGGCCGAGCTCGCGCAGGAGCTGGTGCGGGCGCTGGTGGAGGTATCCCCAGTTGATCGTCGGGAGGTACACCACCACCCCGCGCGCCTCCGCGATCCGGGCGTCGAGCGCGGCGAGGGCGGCGGCGTGGCGCGCACGCAGCAGCGGCGCGGGCAGGCGCGCGCGGAGCGCGATGGCGCCCTTCTTCGCGGCGTACACGGCCTCCGGACCGCCGAGCGAGATCGCGGCGCGGACGGCGCGGCGGAGACCGACGCCCATCGCGCCCTCACCCCGCCCGCGTCGCCGCGTGCGGGACGAACCCCTGGAGCTCCCGGTAGCGCGCGATGGCGGGCGCCGGCGCGCCGTCGAACTCGACGCGGCCATGGTGCAGCACGATCACCCGCTCGCAGAGCTCCGCGACCGTCTCCATCGCGTGCGAGACGTAGAAGATGGTGCACCCGGATCCCTTGAGCTCGCGGATGCGGTCCATGCACTTGGCCTGGAAGCGCTCGTCGCCCACCGCGAGCACCTCGTCGATGATCAGGATCTCCGGCTCGACGTCCACCGCGATGGCGAACCCGAGCCGGGCGTACATGCCGGAGCTGTAGTTCTTCACCGGCATGTCGATGAACTCGCCGAGCTCGCTGAACTCGACGATGCGGTCGAACTTCCGCTCCATCTCCCGGCGCGTGTGGCCCATGAGCGCGCCGTTCAGGAAGATGTTGTCGCGGCCGGTGAGCTCCGGATCGAAGCCTGCCGCGAGCTCGATCATGGGCGAGACGCGCCCCTCGACCTGCACCCGCCCCTCGGAGGCGCGGAGGACGCCCGCCGCGATCTTGAGGAGCGTGCTCTTGCCGGAGCCGTTGTGGCCGACGAGGCCGACCGACTCGCCGGGGCCGACGTGGAACGAGACGCCGCGGAGCGCCCAGAACTCGTCGGCGGTGCGCAGGTGCCGGAAGCGGCCGAGGACCGCCTCCTTCAGCGTGGTCACCCGCTCCCGGTACATCCGGAAGCGCATGCCGACGTTCTCGAAGGTGAGGGATCCGGGCATGTTCAGAAGTTGTGGATGTGGCGGTCCTCGGACCGCACGAAGAAGGCGCCGCCCGCGAGGAGCGAGACCGCGGCCGCGAGCGTCGCGAGCCCGACGAGCCCGGCGGGCGGGATCCGCCCCTCGTAGATGGTCACCTGGAACATCCGCACGATGGGCGCGGCCGGATTGAGCGCCAGGGCCATGCGCAGCGCGGGGTGGAGGTTCTCGAGGAACGACACCGGGTAGATGACCGGCGTCACGTAGAACCAGATCTGGAAGAGCACGTCGATGAGGTGCCGGACGTCGCGGAAGAACACCGAGAGCGAGCTGAAGAGCAGCGCGAGCCCCGTCGTGAACGCCGCCGCGAGCAGGAACGCGAGCGGGACGAAGAGCCAGGACACGCCGGGCGGGCGGCCGAGCGCGATCGCCAGGATCGCCAGGGCGGGCAGCGACAGGACCGCGTCCGTGAGCTTCGAGCCGACCGCGGCGAGCGGGTAGACCGCCTGCGGGACCGCCACCTTGCGGATGAGGCTCTGGTTGCCGAGGAGCGACATCGAGGCGGAGACCGAGCCGACCGAGATGAGCGTCCAGGGCAGGAGGCCGGCGAGGAGGAACACCGGGTACCCCTCGATGCCGATCCGCATGATGGTCGAGAACACGAGCGTGTAGACGACCATCTGCAGGAGCGGGTTGAGGAGCGTCCACAGCATCCCCAGGGTGCTGCGCTTGTAGCGGACCTTGAGGTCGCGCGCGACGAGCAGCGCGAGCAGCTCCCGGTAGCGGAGCACCGCCTGGACCGATCCCACGAGCGCCATCATGCCTGCGATTCCCCTGCCTTGCCGTTCGACGCGTCCGGCCGCGGCCGCGCGAGCACCGCCGCGATCCCGATCGCGCAGCCGAACGCGAGCGCCGGCTCGGACGTCCAGAACACGTCGTGCACGGCGGAGTTCACGAGCAGCGCGGCGATCACCGCGAGCCCGCCCACGGCGCCGGCCCGGCCGAGCGCGTCCGCGCCGCGGCGCCACCGCGCGAACGCCACGGCGAGGAGCGCGAACCAGGCCACGACGGCGCCGCCGAGCAGCGGCCCGCCCTCGGCGACGGCCGAGAGGAGCGCGTCGTGACACCAGGCCTGCACGCCGAACTGCGGATCGCGGCTCTCCCAGTAGGGCGCCGACCAGCGCGGCAGCGCGCCGTAGCCCACCCCGGTGAGCGGGTGGTCCCGGATGACGTCCGCGCACACGGCCCAGATCGTCTCGCGCCCGTTGCCGCCCCCCGTCGCGCGGGTCTCCTCCAGCCAGTGCCAGGCGGCGGGCAGGAGCGGGCTCACGGCGAGCGCCCCGGCGGCCGCGGTCGCGAGCGCGATCCGGCGGGTCCGGCGCTTCATGGCAGCGGCCGCGACGATCGCGGCGGCGACGGCGAGCCCGGCCCACGCGGAGCGCGCGCCCGTCAGGAACACCGCGGCGCCCGAGGCGACCGCGGCGAAGGCGAGGAACGCGCGAGCCCTCCGGGGAAGCGGCGCCCGCGCCGCGAGCGTCCCGGCGAGCACCGCGACCGGCGTGAGCGCGTGGGCGAGCCGCGTGTACCAGCTGAAGAACCCCACGACCGCGAAGCGCTCCGGCGCGCCCGGGGCGAACACCTGGCGGTACGCAGGAGGCAGGGACGTGCCGCGGAGCCCCAGCGCGTGCATCGGGTCGATCCCCGTGCGCACCTGGACCCAGGCGAAGAGGGCCGGCACGAGGGCGGCGGCGCTCCACACGGAGAGCACGAGGAGCGCCCGCCGCCGAGGCGCCTCGGGATCGTCGCCGGCTCCCGCCTCGAGCGCGAGGGCGACCACGAGCGGCGCGAGCAGGTAGCGCCAGTGGAACGCGGCGGAGGGCGAGCCCGGCGGCAGGCCCGCCGACCATGCGAGCGCGACCGACCCGGCCGCGCTCGCGGCGAGCACCAGCACGGGGACGGCGACGCGCGCGACGGGGGGCCGATCGCCGAGCACCCACAGCCCCGCCACGGCGACCGCGGCGACGGCGAGCCCGATCTGCATGCCCGCGATGGAGATGGGGAGGAACGCCGCGTGGACGGTCACGCCGGCGATGGCGGCGCGCGCGAGCAGGGAGCGCGCAAGCCCCCCATGCCGAGCCTCATCGCTCGGGCCGACGACCGCCTCCCCAGCACGCATGCCGCCCAACACTAATACACAACCGTCCGGAGCGCCTCCTGGCGTCGCCCCTCGGGTCACCGCGCCCGCCGCACCGCGACCGCGCCCACCACGAGGAACACGACGTTCGGCGCCCAGGCCGCGAGCCACGGCGCGACGTGCCCCGAGAGCCCCATCGCCCAGGTGACGCCCTGCGCTCCCCAGAACAGGAGCGAGACCCCGACCGACTCGACGAGCGCCGCCGCGATGTGGCCCTTGCGGTTGCGGCGCAGCGCGAGCGCGAGCGCGAGCATCGCGCCGGGCGCGCCGGCGAACGGGTACGCGAGCCGGTTGTAGCGCTCGAGCTGGAACTCGGCGACCGGCAGGCCCAGCCGGCGGCGGATCGCGATCTGGGAGAGCAGCGTCTTCCAGCGCATCTGCGTGGGCCGCCCGGGGACCACCGCGAAGGCGTCGGGCGGCTCGGGGAACTCGTACCGGCGCGAGGCGGCCCGGTCGAGCCGCACGCTCCCGTCCGGCTGGAACGTCCGGTCCTCGACGTCCTCGAGCAGCCAGCCGCCCCCCTCGGGCCGCATCTTGTCGGCGTCGATCCGGCGCACCAGCCGGAAGGCGTCCGAGACCTCCATCACCGTCACGCGGGCGAACCCGCCGTCGGGCAGCGTCCCGCGGAGGTGGTACACCCGCCGTCCGTCCTTGCCGCGGAACCAGCGCTTCGGCTCGCGCGCCGCCTCGAAGCGGCGCCGGTCGCCGCCCCGCCCGAAGCGGAGCGCCTGGATCTCCTCGGCGCGCTCCGCGGCCTCCACGCCCCACAGGTCGTGGACGACGAGGAGCGCTCCGCCGGAGAGGATCGTCACCGCGATGACGGGCACGGCGAGCCGCCACGGTCCGAGCCCCACCGCGCGCATTGCGGTGTACTCGCGGGTCCGGCGGAACGTCGAGACCGCGATGGCGGCGCCCAGGATCATCGCCGCCGGCGCGACCTGCCGCACGACCACGGCGGCCTTGTACACGTAGAGCTCGAGCACCGCCCCGACCCAGCCCGGCCCGGTGAACGCGGCGGCGTTGTCGACGAAGTCGACCGCCAGGAAGATCGCGACGACGCCCGCGAGCGCGCCCAGGAACGCGGCGAGCGTCCGGCGCGCGACGTACCGGAACAGGATCACCGCACCGCCCCCGTGCCGCGGTGGACCTGGATCGCGATGAGCGCGAGCGCGAGGGCGGACAGGACCAGGGTCGGCAGCTCGAGCGCGAGCGCGGCCGGGAGCGCGCCGCGCTGCGCCATCACCTCCCCGGCGCGCAGGAGCAGGTAGTGGGCGACCACCACGAGGAAGGTCGACCCCACCCCGAACGCGCGGCCCGCCCTCCGGGAGGCGCCGAGCGGGACGGCGAGCAGCGCGAACGGGATCACCGCCAGGGCCGAGGCGATCCGCCGGTGCAGCGTCCCCTCCGCGCGCCGCGCGCCGACGACGTCTCCCTTGGCGCGCGCCTCCGCGGCGCGCGCGCGCAGCTCGGCCACGCCCTCGCGGCCGGTGCGGGACACGGCGTTGCGATCCGAGAGCGCGGTCCCGAGCCCGAGGACGACCTCGGCCCGCCGGAAGGTGGCGAGCACGTACTCGTCCGAGTCCACCTGCTCGCGATGGACCTCGCCGTCGTCCAGGACGAGGCGCATCTCCTCCCCCGCACCGACCGGCTCGAGCCGGCCGCCGTGGGCGAGCGCCAGCACCGGCGCGGAGGGATCGGAGCGGTCGCTGATGAGGACGTTCTCCCAGCGCCCCCTGTGGACCCGCTGCGCGTAGAGCGTGTACCCCGGGATCTGGTCGTAGAACGTGCCCGGGCGGACGTCGTTCATGACGTTGTGCTTCACGATCTCGTTGAGCCGCGTGCGGGCCGCGTCGAGGCTCGCCGGCACCGCCTCGAGCGACAGCCAGAGCCCCACGCCCGCGACGGCGACGCCGAGCGCGAGCGGGACGGGCACGAGGAACGCCGGCGAGAACCCCGCCGCGCCGAGCGCCACCACCTCGCGGTCCTCGGCGAGCCGCCCCACCCCGAGCACGGCGCCGAGCAGGAACGCGATCGGCAGGACGTACCCGAGGAAATACGGCAGGAGGAAGACGATCACCGCGCCCACGTCCACGAGCGACACGCCCGAGCCGAAGAGCACGTCGGCCTGCGCGAGGAGCTGCGTCGCGAGCAAAATCTGGGTGAGGAACAGGAGGCCCGCCGCGAAGGGGAGCAGGATCTCCTTGGCGAGGTACCGGTGGAGGAGCCGCAACCGGCTAGCCCTTCGGCGGCGCGAGCTTCGCCTGGAGGGCGGCGTCCTTCGCGAGGACCTCCTCGGCCATCTTGCGGCGCTGCGCCCGGACGCGCTCGGCGACCTCCGCGTCCGTGCGCGCGACGATGCGCGCCGCGAGGAGCCCGGCGTTCCGCGCGCCCGCCTTGCCGATGGCGAGCGTGCCGACGGGCACGCCCGCGGGCATCTGCGCGGTCGAGAGCAGCGCGTCGAGCCCCTTCAGATCGCTCGCCGCGAGCGGCACGCCGAGGACGGGGAGCTCGGTCTCCGCGGCGCAGACGCCGGCGAGGTGCGCGGCGGAGCCGGCGCCGCAGACGAGGACCTGGATGCCGCGGCCGGCGGCCTCGCGCGCGAGCTTGCCCGTGCGCTCCGGCGTGCGGTGCGCGGAGGAGACGTGGACCTCCGCCGGGATGCCCAGCTCGTCGAGCGCCTTCTTCGCCTCGGCCATGACCTCCCAGTCGGAGTCGGACCCCATGAGGATGAGAACCTTCGGCTCCATCACGCCCTCTTGCCGATGTCCCTGCGCAGCTGCATGCCGCGGAAGCGGATCCTGGCCGCCGCCTCATAAGCGCGGCGGGCGGCGTCGTCGAGGTCATCGCCGAGCGCGCACACCGTGAGCACGCGGCCGCCGGCGGTGACGATCCGTCCATCCCGGGCGCGCGCCGTCCCGGCGTGGAACACCTGCACGCCCTCCTCGAACGGGCCGGCGAGGCCGTCGATGGGATCCCCCGCGGCGGGCTTCGCCGGGTAGTGCTCCGCGGCGAGCACCACGCCGACTGCCGCCCGGCGATCGAACTCGAGCGTCACGTTCGACAGGTCTCCCTCCGCCGCGCCGAGGAGCGCGGGGACGACGTCGCTCGTCATGCGCAGCAGGATGGGCTGCGTCTCCGGGTCGCCGAGCCGCGCGTTGAACTCCAGGACCCGCGGGCCGTCGGGCGTGAGCATGAGGCCCGCGTAGAGTGCGCCGCGGAACGGGCGGCCCCGGCGGGCGAGCTCGCGGACGGCGGGCAGGAGCACGTCCCGCTCGACCATCGCCGCCACCTCCGGCGTCACCGTGGGCGTCGGCGAGAACGCGCCCATGCCGCCCGTGTTCGGGCCGCGGTCGCCGTCGAAGATGCGCTTGTGGTCCTGCGCCGCGGCGAGCATGCGCACCCGCTCGCCGTCCGTGAAGGCGATGCAGCTCGCCTCGGGCCCCTCGAGCCGGTCCTCGACCACGACGCGCGCGCCGGCGCCGCCGTGGACCTTCTGGACGAGCATCGCGCGGAGGGCCTCCTCCGCCTCGGGGAGCTCGCCGCACACGACGACGCCCTTGCCGGCGGCGAGCCCGTCCGCCTTCACGACCACCCGCCCGCCGCGCGCGCGGGCGAAGGCGAGCGCGGGCTCGAGCGCGGTGAACGTGCCGTGGCCGGCGGTCGGGATCCCGGCCGCCTCCATGATCTCCTTCGCGAACGCCTTCGAGCCCTCGATCTCCGCGGCGGCCGCGCTCGGGCCGAACACCGGGATGCCCTCGCGCGCGATGCGGTCGGCGAGGCCGGCGACGAGCGGCGCCTCCGGGCCGATCACGACGAGGTCGATCTGGTTCTCGCGCGACCAGTGCGCGATGCCCTCCACGTCGGTCGCCTCGAGCGCCACGAGCGTCGCCACCTCGGCGATGCCGGGGTTGCCGGGGGCGGCGAACAGCTCACGGACGAGGCGGCTCCGGGAGATCTTCCAGGCGAGGGCGTGCTCGCGCCCGCCCGATCCGACGACGAGTACGCGCATGGAGACCCGGGCTTATATCACGTCCCATCGGGCCACGGCGGGGGTCGGCGAGCCCTCCTCCACCCCGGCTCGGCGGCCTCCCTCCAGACCGGAAAGCCCCCCGGGAGGGCCTTTCCCGATGCGCCGGCCCGCCTCGCCAGGAGGCGTGCGAGCGCGAGGCCCGGCCGCGCCCCCGCCCTCGCCGTCACCCGGAGGAACGTGCCGCAGCGTCACATCGCAGGAGTGCCGCGAGCGCCGCGCCAGCCCTGGCCGCAGCAGGGACGAGCCCGCGCGGGGAGCGCCCTCAGTGCCGGAAGTGCCGCATCCCCGTGGCGACCATCGCCACCCCGGCGGCGTCCGCCGCCTCGATCACCTCGGCGTCGCGGATCGAGCCGCCCGGCTGGATGATCGCGGTCGCGCCGGCCTTGATGATCTCCTCGACCCCGTCCTTGAACGGGAAGAACGCGTCCGAGCCGACCGCCGAGCCGGCGAGCTGGAGCTGCGCCTTCATGCGCGCGGTCTTCACCGACTCGACCCGGCTCGTCTGCCCACCGCCGATCCCGACCGTCCGGCGCTCCCGCGCGAACACGATCGCGTTCGACTTCACGTGCTTCACGACCTTCCACGCGAAGAGCAGATCCTGCCACTCCGCGTCGGTCGGCGCGCGCTTCGTCATCACCTTGCAGTCCTCGCGGCGGATCGCGCCCAGATCGCGGTCCATCACGAGCAGGCCGCCCGGGATCGAGCGGAGCTCGCGGAGCTCCTCCGGGCGGCGGGTCCAGCTCGCGCGCGGCGCGGCGAGGCGCGGCGCCTCGAGCAGCCGCAGGTTCTTCTTCGCGGCGAGCGCGGCGCGCGCCGCGGCGTCGTAGCCCGGCGCGATGACGCACTCGAGGAACAGGTCCGTGAGCTCCTTGGCGGCCGCGGCGTCCACCGGGCGGTTGAGCGCGACGATGCCGCCGAACGCGGAGACGGGATCGCACTCGCGCGCGCGGGCGAACGCCTCGGCGGGCGTCGCGCCGAGCGACACGCCGCACGGCGTGTTGTGCTTGATGACGACGCAGGCGACCTCGTCGTGCTCCTTGAGGGCGGCGAGCGAGGCCTCGAGATCGAGCAGGTTGTTGTAGCTGAGCTCCTTGCCCTGCAGCACCTTCGCGAACGAGACCGTCGGCTCGTCCGGCTCCCGGCCGGCGCGGTAGAACGCGCCCGCCTGGTGCGGGTTCTCGCCGTAGCGGAGATCCTGGGCCTTCGTGTAGACGGCGCCGAGCGTCGCGGGGAAGTGCGCCGGCGGCGCCTCCGGCGTCTCGCGCGCAGTGAGGTACTCGGAGATCGCGGCGTCGTACGCGGCGGTGTGCGCGAACGCCTTCTTCATGAGATCGAAGCGCGTCTGGCCGGAGAGGTCGCGCGAGGCCTCGAGCTCGGCCGCGACGCGCTCGTAGTCCGCGGGGTCCACGACGACGCCCACGTGCGCCGCGTTCTTCGCCGCGCTGCGGACCATGGTCGGCCCGCCGATGTCGATCTCCTCGACGCACTCCCAGAACGGCTTCCCCGCCGCGACCGCCTCGCGGAACGGGTAGAGGTTCACGACGACGAGGTCGATGGGCGGGATGTCCCGCGCCTTCACGTCCGCCTCGTCCGAGGCGAGCCCGCGGCGATAGAGGATCCCGCCGTGCACCCGCGGGTGGAGCGTCTTCACGCGGCCGCCCAGGATCTCGGGGGCCTGCGTGTAGTCGCCCACCGGGACCACCGGGATGCCCGCGTCTGCGAGCGCGCGCTGCGTGCCGCCGGTGGAGAGGATCTCGACCCCGAGCGCGGCGAGGCGCTTCGCGAACGGGACGAGGCCCGTCTTGTCGGAGACGGAGACGAGAGCGCGGCGGACCATTTTGAACACCTCCGGGAAGGGGTGCCCTTGTAGCCCGCGCCGCCGGAGGATTCAACGGGTGAGCGGCGGGGCCGCGCGCCGCACCCCCGCCGCCCGCCCGCCGCCGCTGCTGCCCGCCGGCGGCTGGCCGACCCGCGAATCAATCCAGGAGATCGTCCGCCCCGCAGCCGCCGGGCGAGCGCGGCTCGTCCTCGGCGATGGTCCGCAGCTTGGCGAGCCCCCGCGTCTCGACCTGACGGATGCGCTCGCGGGTCAGGTTCATGATCGACCCGACCTCCTCGAGCGTGATCCCGCCGCGGTCCGCGACGTCGAGCGCGCACGTCTCGTCGAGCTCCCAGACCTCGCGATCCGGGAAGTTCAGCTTGATCGACCCGGTGGCGGGGTTCACGTCCAGGTAGAGGTGGTGCTTGCAGGCGATGAACATGCAGGGGCGCGGACCGTTCGCGCACTCCGCCCGCGAGCGTGGCCGGCTCGCCTCGATCTCCCGCACCGTCGCCTCGAGCTCGGGATCGACGATCCCGAAGGCGCGCTGGCGCCGGAGCTCGCGCGCGATCTCCTTGCGCGACATCGTCTTCGACCGCCGGCGGCCGCGCTTGTCGTCGATGTCGCCTTCGAGGTCGAGGTCGCCGTCCTCCGGCGCGCCGCCCACCGGGCCCACCAGCAGCTCCTCCCCGTCCTCGCGCGCCTCGTCGCCGGCCTGGATCTGCGGCTCGCTCCGCTTCGCCTCGCTCATCCCCTGCCCTCCCTCTCCACCGTCCACCGCGGCCTGAGCGCCGCACCGTCCACCAGGCGCCGGGCCGGCGCCCACGATCGTCACGCCCCGGCGGCCTCCGCCGGGACGGTCGCGACCGCGCCTCCCACCTTCTCGAGCCTCCCGAGCGCGCTGCGCGCCTCGCGCTCCGCGCGGGAGAGCTCCTCCTCGAACTGCTTGCGGCGCGGGTGCGCCCGCGCCTTCTGCGACAGCTGCGCCACGAGCTCGTTGAGCCCCTTCTCGACGTCCTCGAGCTGGTTGCGAACCGTGACGAAGCTCCCGCGGATGTCCTCGACCGTGTAGCCCTCCGCCATCATCCGCTTGATGAGCGCGATCCGCCGCACGACCGAGACCGGGTAGAGCCCGGTCGACCCGGTGTGCTTGCCCTTCCGGCCGACGCGCCGGCTCCGGGGCAAGAGCCCCATCTGCACGTACTTCCGGAACGTCGAGGCGGAGAGCCGAGCGCCCTTCGACTCGAAGAGGCGCACCACCTCGCCGCTCGTGATTCCACCCGCACGCTCGCGCTCGACGCGGGCGATCTCTTCGGTGCGGAGGTACTCGGCTGGGTTCATGGATCGAAAATCTTCTTTTGGAAACTTGATTTGGAAGGTACTCCACTGAGTGGCAGAGGGTCAACCGAGACCGGTGGTCCCTGAGGGAGGGCGTCTTGTCGCAGGGTCAGCGGTGGCAGCGACCGCGCGTCACTGCGACCGGAGGCGGGCGATCCACCCGGGGTGCGCGGTGAGCGGGGACGGTCGCCGTCCGTCGAGGAACGGAGCGGCGATCAAAGGCGGGCTCGGATCGACGGGGGGCCGGGGCGATCGCGGCGGCAGCGCCGCCGGGCTCAGCGCGCGCCAGGCCGCGCGAGCACGACCGTTCGTCGGCCGGGCGTGATCGTGACCACTCGCACGTCCGCGCCCTTGGGATGGTCCACGCGGACCCGGTAGCGGCCCGCCGGCAGGCGAACGTCGAGCGGCGTCTCGCCGAGGCGCGCGCCGTTCACGTGGACCGTCCCCCACGGCACCGCGTTCACGCCGAGCACGCCCAGCCCCGACGACGCCGCGGGGAGGGCGAGGCCGTTGAGGCTCGGCGCGATCCGCAGCGCCTCGATCGCGGGGAGCGGCGAGAGCTGCAGCCCGCGCCCGCCCGGTGGCTCCGCCGCGGGCGCCGCGCGAGGCCCGGTCGGCTCCGCGGGCGGGGGCGCGTCTGACGCGACGCTCGCCTCGTGCGGCTCGTTCACGCCGGAAGGAGACGGCAGCCCGGAGGACCGGTCCGAGGGCGACGGGTGGGTGAGGGACGCGGGCGCCAGCGAGGCGCGAGCGGCGTCTCCGGGCGGAAGGGCCGCGGCAGCGCCCGCGCCGCGCGCGGGGTCCGAGGCCGCCGCGCGAACCGGCTGCAGCGCCACGGCCTCGCGCCTCGCTCCCCGCCGCAGGGCGAGGCCGGCAGCGAGCGCGAGGGCGACCGCGACCAGGGCGAGGACGAGCGCGCGCCGGGGCGTGCGACGGCGAGCCGACGGCGCGGCGGTGCGGGTGGCGGACTCCTCCCGCAGCTCGCCGCTCGGGACCGGGCGGGCGCTCGCCTCGGCCTCGAGGGTCGCCGCCGGCGGAGCGGACACCCGGGTCGCCCCACCCACCGGCTCCGCCGCGACGGGCACCGGCCTCACGCGCGTGCGCTCCGGCGCGGGCGCGGGGGCGGGCCCCTCCGGCCAGAGCGCCTGCATGAGCGCGCGCAGATCCACGTCCGCGGGCGAGCGCGTGATCCGCAGGAGCACGCGGGCGAGCGACTCCGCCAGCCCCTCCGCCGACGCCGTCCGCCGCTCCACGTCGCGCTCGAGGGCGCCCAGGACGACGGCGTCGAGCTCGGGCGGCACCTCCTCGTTCCACGCCGACGGCGGGGAGACGACCGCCTCGCCGAGCACCGCGCCGAAGGTCGCCGCCTCGGAGTCGCGCGCGAAGAGCCGGCGACCCGCGCAGAGCTCCCACAGCACGACCCCGAGCGCGAACACGTCCGCCCTCGCGTCCACGGGCTCGCCGCGCGCCTGCTCCGGCGCCATGTACGCGAGCTTGCCCTTGAGCGTTCCCGGCGCGGTGAGCCCCGCCCGGCCCATCGCGCGGGCGATGCCGAAGTCCGCGAGCTTCACCTCGCCCTCGAACGACACGAGCACGTTGTGCGGGGAGACGTCGCGGTGGACGAGGCCGAGCGGGCGGCCGCCGTCCCCGAGGCGGTGGGCGTAGGCGAGCCCCTTCGCGACCTCGGCGGCGACGTGGACCGCGCGCGGGAGCCCGAGCCGGACGCCGCGCTCGCGCGCCCGCTCCACGACGCGGCCGAGGTGGTGCCCGCGCACGAGCTCCATCGCGATGTAGTACCGGCCGTCGATCTGGTCGAACTCGAAGACCTGGACGACGTTCGCGTGGCCGAGGCGCGAGGCGAGCCGCGCCTCCTCGATGAACATGCGGACGAAGGCGCCCTCGGCCTCGTGCTCGCCGCGCACGAGCTTCAGCGCGACCTCCTTCACCACGCCGGCCGCGAGGGTGACCTCCGCGCGCCACACGTCCGCCATGCCGCCGGAGGCGAGCGGCTCGACGAGCCGGTACTTTCCGAACGCGCGCACGCGCGCCGGATTCTACGACCGCCGGACTGTGACGGAAAGGAAAGGGCGCGGCCGGACGGACCGGCCGCGCCCCTCTGCGCACACGTGACGGTGGGTACTACCTGCCCCGGCGGCGCCGCCGCGCCCAGGCCACGAGCGAAGGCAGCGAGAGGAGCGCGCCCGCGCCGAACCCGCCCGAGGAGCCGCAGCCGCCGCCCTGCACGAGCGGGAAGCTCGGCATGCCCGGCACGCCCCCCACCGAGGCGAGCTTCTTCCCCTGCACCGCGAGGATCTGCATCGCGAGCGCCTCGCGCGCCGCCATCACCCGCTGCGGGTCGACCTCGGTCTGCGAGGCGGAGGGGAAGAGGTCGCGCGCGATCTTGCGCGCGGCGTCGCCCTGGCCCGCGTCGGCGAGGAGCTTCAGGTACTCGTAGTCCTCCATGCCCTCGCGGATCATCTTGAGCCGGATCGAGGCGACGGGGATCTGGGTCGAGCCGCCGATCCGATCGGGCCGGCCGGGGTAGAAGAGCGTCCCGTCGCCGTTGCCGGAGAAGTCCCACTGGTTCGACCACGCGTCGTGGGTGAACGCGAACGCCGTCTCCCAGTACAGCTCGCCGGTCGCGCCCTCGAGGAAGGAGATCCACTCCATGGCGCGGTTCCGCACGGCGGACGCGTCGATCATGTAGGAGGGCCAGCCGGTGGTGTACTCGTCCCACTCCGACGGGCTGCCCATGTTCACCGTGCCGCCGCAGCCGTGGCTCATGCAGCTCTGGTAGAGCCAGAGCTCCTTGGCCTTCGACTGCGCGAGGAAGCCGTCGTACTTGGAGCGGTTGTCGCCGGGGTGCTCGCCGGTCGGCTTGTCGTCCATCCAGTTGATGACCGGCACCATGATGTCGATGTCGCTCGACACGCCGTGCGCGTCGGAGTCCCAGATCTGCGTCGTCACGAGCGTCTTGAACTCGGGGTCGGCGTCATGGACGGCCTGCGTGCGGGTGGGGATGTCGTCCCAGCTGCAGGTGAGGGGCGGCTCGTCGCAGGTGTAGTCGAAGAGGCGATCCATCCAGCCCTTCGCGCGGAAGTGCTCCGCCCAGCGGCGGTGCTCGTCGACGGAGGTCTGGTTGCCGACGTACTTCACGGTCGTGAGCTTCGCGCCGGGGAGGCGCGTCTGCGCCGTGCCGTCCACGAGCGCCGCGTAGTACTGGTCGAAGTGGTCGAAGTCGCCGTGGTGGCCGTCGTCGGCGACGCCCGAGAGCGAGATGCGGTGGTCGAGGCCGAGCGCGGCGTAGCGCGCGCGGATGGCGGCGTCGTCCTCGGGCGACACGCCGTGGCCGCCGGGGATGAGGCCGTACGACAGGCCGAAGTGCGTCTTGAGCGACGCCGTCGACGGCAGCTCGAAGTCCCAGGCCGTGAGCATCACGGGGATCTGCGCCTCGCCGGCGTCGGAGGTCACCGTCACCTTCCCGAAGTAGCTGCCGGGCTTCGCGTCGCGCGGTACCCGCACCTCGACCCAGATCGCCCGGCTCTCGCCCTCGGCGACGTCGAAGGGGAACGCGTTGCGCTTCTCGCCCACGACGTCGTCGACGTCGGGCACGAGCGCGTCCGGCCACCGGCCGGTGCCGCCGTCGAGGGCAGACGGCGTCTGCACGTCGATCGCGTCCTCGCGGTAGAGCTTCACGTCGTCGACGGTGCCGGGCCCCTGGAGGCTCGTGGCGCTCGCGGACACGCCGCGCGCCGGACCGGTCACCACCACCTGGAATGCCTCGAACTCGTTGCGGGCCGCCGCGATGCGCGCCTCGGTGCTCGGGCGCGGCTTTGCGTCGGGCCGGATCTTCTCCGTCGCAGGGGCCACCCACACGTCCGCCGCGGAGGCGAACATCGGGGCGATCGAGAGGGCGGCGGCGAAGAGGACGGCTCGGCGGGAAGTCATCGGGTGGGGCTCCTTTCCCGTTCGGGTTTGCGAACGAGGAACGGAGGCCCAAGCGAGCGAATTTCTCGCCCCCCGGTGAGCAGAGGTGCCGCGGAGAGGGTGAAGCTCGGCCGCGCACCCACGCCATCCGACGCCCGGCGCCAGGGTGAGCCGATTCGTACAGCGAGCTCGCCTGCTCGCGATCGGGGCTGGGGTTACTGGAAGATCCGCGCCGGCTCGGCGCCCCGGCGCGGGCGTGGGCTACGCCCTGCTCGCACGCCCGTCGTACGGGCGGCGCCCAGGCTGTGGCCAATTTGGGGATAGGCGCGGCGGGATGGGCGCGCGGCGGTCACGCGCGGCCGCGTGCCGGCGACGCACGGACGGCCAAAACGGCTCGCGCCGCACGGCGTGAGCCGCGCGGCGCGAGGGTGGGCGGCGGGAACCGCCCGATCAGGCTCTGCCCCGACCTCGGCTGCTACTCACCGCCGTGGGGCGCGGCGGGGAACGCCGGCAGCGGCGGAGGCCGCGCGGCCTGCCGCGCGCGCGCCGAGGGCAGCGGCGGAGGCCGCTGGAGGG
>NZ_JALCZB010000048.1:0-32822 GCF_022690745.1 Anaeromyxobacter sp. SG64
GCCGGCGAGCCCCGGCGAGCCGACGCCGACCACCGCGAGCCGGGGCGCCGCGGCTGCGTCCGAGACGGCGAGGAGCGCGGTCGCCAGCGGGCGCGCCGCGACGAGGGCGAGCGCTCCGAGCGCGGGGGCGGCCGCCGCGCCGACCGCAGCGATCGTGGCCGCGATCGTGAGCGCCGAGCCGATGGGCACGGCGGCGACGTTGGCGAGGAGCCCGAGCACGGGGAGCTGGCGGAAGTGAAAGGCGAGCACCGGCGCGGCGGCGAGCGACGCGGCGACGCTCGCGCAGGCCCCCGCGACGACGGGCTCGAGGAGGCGCGCCCGCCAGGTGCCGGCGCGCGGCCGCTCGAGCGGGAGCGCGCGGCGGAGAGGCCCGGCCCAGGCGACGAGGCCTGCGACCGCCGCGAACGAGAGCTGCAGCGAGACGTCGAGCGCTCCGCCCGGATCCGCGGCGAGGAGCGCGATCGCGGCGAGCGCGAGGGTGTTCGCGCCGCCGGGCTCGCGGTGGAGCGCGGTGCCGGCGAGGATCACCGTCGCCGCGACCGCGGCGCGCAGCACGGGCGGGCCGGCCCCGGTGGCGATCGCGTAGACGAGCGCGACCGGGAGGGCGATCGCGGCGGCGATCCTGCGCGGGTCGGCCCGCGCGGCGAGCGCGTCCGCGCGCAGGAGGAGAGCGCGCAGCAGCCGCTCGAGCCCGAACGCGACCACCACGAGGTGCATGCCCGAGACGGCCAGGACGTGGGCGAGCCCGCTCCGGGCGAACGAGGTGCTCGTCTCCGGATCGATCCCGCCCCGATCCCCCGCGCCGATGGCGCGCACGACCCCGGCCTCGCGGACCGGCAGCGCACGCGTCGCCTCCTCCGCGAGCCGCTCGCGGCCGCGCTCGAGCCAGCTCGGCGCGCGCGCGGGACGGGTCCGGATCGCCGGGCCGGTCGCGAGCGCCTGGTGCGCGATGCCGCTCGCCGCGAGCCGCGCGCGCACGTCGCGCCCGCCGGGGTTGCGGGCCTCGGGGGGAACCCGGAGCACCGCCCGCAGCCGCACCTCGTCGCCCAGGCCGAGCGGCCAGGGCGCCTGCGCGGCGAGCACCTCCAGCGGGCGGCCCTCCGGGGCGCGGAGCCGGAAGCGGACGCGGTCGCCGAGGGACTCCGGAACCGAGACGATCCGGCCCTCGAGCGGCGCCGGCCGCGGCGGACCCGAGGAGAGGCCCCGATCGCCTCGGGAGTCGCGAGCACGCGCCGTTCCCTCTCCGGCGGCCGTGAGCGCACGCTCGGCTGCCCACCAGCCGGCCACGGCGAAGGCCGCGGGCGCGAGCGGCGGGGACGCCCCGAGGAGCAGGAGTGGGGCAGAGGCGGCCGGGAGGCGAGCGCCGTGGAGGCCGAGGGCCACTCCGGCGACGAGGCCGAGCGCCGGCGCGACGAGGGGATCCCGGCGGGTCAACGGACCCCTCGGGACCCCCAAACGGGAGGCACGCGAAGAAATCCGATTTCCGTAGTGTTATTGAGCGGAACGGGAGCTTGTGATAGCCTCCCGCGATCAAGCTCCCGCCCTGGCCTCGACCGTTCCGGTCGGCTCCCGGGAAGACTCAGGGAGCGGAGGAAGGAATGCCCGCAACGCAGGCTACTCAGATGGCCCCGAATTTCAAGGTCGGGGACAAGGCGGTTTATCCCGGCCAGGGGGTCGGCGAGGTCATGGGAATCGAGCACAAGGAGGTCGCCGGCCAGCGCCAGTCCTTCTACGTGCTCCGGATCCTCGAGAACGGGATGAAGATCATGATCCCCATGAACAAGGTCGGCTCCGTCGGCCTGCGCGAGATCATCGGGGAGAAGGACGTCCGACGCGTCTACACCATCCTCCGGGAGAAGGAGGTCTCGGTCGACTCGACGACCTGGAACCGCCGCTACCGGGAGTACATGGACAAGATCAAGACGGGCAGCGTCTTCGAGATCGCCGAGGTCCTGCGCGACCTGTACCTCCTCCGCTCCGACAAGGACCTCTCGTTCGGCGAGCGGAAGATGCTCGACACGGCGCGCTCGCTGCTCATCAAGGAGCTCGCGATCGCGAAGGAGTGCGGCGAGGACGACGTCGAGCAGGACCTGAAGAAGATCTTCAACTGTTGACCGGCTGCCCGGGCGCGAAGGCGCCCGGGCGCATCCCACCCGACCGCCGCACGGACGCTCGTCCGCGCGGCGGTTGCGTATCGGCGCGCTCGTGCGCGCGGGTGGGTGAGCGGCGGTCACGGTGGTCACGGCTGTAGCAGGTGCGGTGCCAGCCCGCGTCGCGGGCGAGGAGATCCGGATGATCCGCGGCGAGCGGGTGGCGGCGATCCTGGCGGCAGGCGGCTCCGGCGTGCGCGCCGGGGTCCGAAAGCAGTGGCTCGAGGTCGGGGGCGAGACGGTCCTGCGGCGCGCGGCGCGCGTGCTCGCCGGCTGCGACTCCGTCGACGAGCTCGTGGCGGTGGTGCCCGCCGGCGAGGAGGAGCGCGGGCTCGCCGAGCTGGCAGGGCTCGGGAAGCCGGCGCGGGCTGTCGTGGGCGGCGCCGCGCGCGCCGACTCGGTGCGGAACGGCGTGCGCGCGGCGGACGGCTGCGGGATCGTGCTCGTGCACGACGCCGCCCGGCCGTTCGCGACCGCGGAGCTCGCGACGCGCGTGGCGGAGGCGGCGGCGCGCGACGGGGCGGCCCTGGCGGCCCTCCCGGTCACGGACACGGTGAAGCGGGCCGCGGCCCGCGCCGACGCCGCCGCGCCCGCGCGGGTCGAGGCGACGCTCGACCGGCGTGCGCTCTGGCTCGCGCAGACACCCCAGGGGTTCCGGCGGGCCCTGCTCCTCGAGGCGTTCGAGCGGGCGGGGGCCGCGGCGGCCGAGGCCACGGACGAGTGCGCGCTCGTCGAGGCCATGGGGGCGACCGTGACGCTCGTGCCCGGGGAGCCGGGGAACTTCAAGATCACCGGGCCCGAGGACGTCGCCCGGGCCCGGACCTTCCTCGAGGCCCCCGTGGCGATGGGGGTCGGCTACGACACCCACCGGTTCGCGGAGGGGCGCAGGCTCGTGCTCGGCGGCGTCGAGTTCGACGGGGACGGCCTCCTCGGCCACTCCGACGCGGACGTGTGCGCCCACGCCATCGGCGACGCGATCCTGGGCGCGGCCGGGCTCGGCGATCTCGGCCGCCACTTCCCCGACACCGACCCGCGCTGGAAGGGGGTCTCCTCGCTCGCGCTGCTCCGCGAGATCGCCGCGAAGGCGGCCGCCCGGGGCCTCCGGGTCGGGAACTGCGACGTGACGCTCGCGGCCCGGCGGCCCAAGATCGCGCCGCGCGCCGAGGAGATGCGCGCGCGGCTCGCCGAGGCGCTCGGCGTCGCGCCCGCGCAGGTGAACGTGAAGGCCACCACGGGCGAGGGGATGGGCTTCGTCGGGCGCGGCGAGGGGATCGCCGCGCACGCCGTCGCGCTCCTCGTCAGAGTGCGGTAGGAGAAGCGCCGATGCCCATCGTCATCTCGGACACGCTCACCGGCACGAAGCGCGAGCTCGTGTCCATCGAGCCCGGCAAGATCCGCTTCTACGCCTGCGGCCCCACCGTCTACGACTCGGCGCACGTCGGCCACGGCCGGAGCTACGTCGTGTGGGACCTCGTGGTGCGGCACCTGCGGGCCCGCGGCTACGAGGTCCGCTACGTCCGGAACTTCACCGACGTGGACGACAAGATCATCCGCCGCGCGAACGAGCGGGGCGAGGACCCGGTGAAGCTCGCGGCCCGCTACGCCGAGGAGTTCGACGAGGACATGGACGCCCTCGGCAACCTGCGCCCCGACGTGGCGCCGAAGGTCTCCGAGCACGTCCCGCAGATCGTCGCGATGATCTCGACGCTCGTGGAGAAGGGCTTCGCGTACGCGCCGGGGAACGGCGACGTGTACTACGCGGTGCGCGCGTTCCCCGACTACGGGCGGCTCGCCAAGCGGAACCTCGACGACCTCCGCTCCGGCGCGCGCGTGGAGCCCGGCGAGGCGAAGCGCGATCCACTCGACTTCGCGCTCTGGAAGGCGGCGAAGCCCGGCGAGCCGGCGTGGGACTCGCCCTGGGGCCGCGGCCGGCCGGGCTGGCACATCGAGTGCTCGGCCATGACCCTCGCCCACCTCGGCGCGCCCATCGACCTGCACGGCGGGGGCAAGGACCTCGTCTTCCCTCACCACACGAACGAGATCGCGCAGTCGGCCGCGGCGGTGGGGGACGGCCGGACGGCGGAGAGCTTCTGCCGCCACTGGATGCACCACGGGTTCGTCGAGATCGACAGCGAGAAGATGTCGAAGTCGCTCGGCAACTTCTTCACGCTGCGCGACGTGATCGCGAAGTTCGACCCGGAGGCCATCCGCCTCTTCTTCCTGGGGACGCACTACCGCAACCCGATCAACTACTCGGACGCGATCCTCTCCGAGGCCGAGCGCCGCCTGAACTACTTCTACGAGACGCTCGAGAAGGTGGACGCCCTCTCCGAGGGGATCTCGCCGGCGGGGGAGGGCGGGGCGGTGGTGGAGGCCGCGCGCCGGGCGCTCGACGACGACTTCAACGCGCCGCAGGTGCTCGCCGCGCTCGCAGAGGCGTTCACGGCGGCGAACGCGCTCGCCGATCGCAGGGGGAAGAAGAGCCCGGAGGACCGCGCCCGGCTCGCCGCGTTCGCGCGGGACGTGCGCGAGGTCGGCACGACGCTCGGGCTCGTTCAGCGCCGGCCGGCCGAGGCGCTGCGCGCCGTCCGCGCCAAGGCGGCGGCGCGCCGCGGGATCGAGCCGGCGGCCGTGGAGGCGAAGCTCGTCGCGCGCGCCGAGGCGCGCAAGGCGCGGGACTTCGCGCGCGGGGACGCCATCCGCGACGCGCTGCTCGCCGAAGGGGTCGCGATCATGGACGGGCCGCAGGGCACGACCTGGAAGGTCGAGTAGCCGCGGTCGGGCGCGGCCGGCGGACGCGCCGGGAGACCGGGCGTCCGCGGCGCGGGAGGTCACTCCTCGAGCGGCGGCTGCGGACCGGGGACGATCCCGGCGATGTCGGGGTCCTCGCCCGGCGCGACGGGACCGCGGTCCACCTTCTCGCGCTTGCGCTGCTCCTTCTTCTCGTCCTTGCGGCGCTGCTTGTCGCGGCGCGCCGCCTCCTTCTGCCGCTTGGTCGCTCCAGGGTTGAAGGCCATCTCTCCTCCGGGGCTCGAGATCGCGAAATCGTGGGGGCCCGGCCACTGCGGCCGAGCCCCCGGGAAGCGGCTCACGCCGCGCGCTGCGCCGGGCGGACGTACGCCGCCTGGGCCCGTGCCGTTTCGACAGGCGGGACGCGCGCAACGTAACCGGAACGGGTGCGCTTGTCGAGCGTCCGCGCCGCCACTCTCCGCCCGGGCGCGCGGTCCCGGACGGTGCGCCGCCAGGCGGGGAGCGGAGGCCTCGCCGCCCGCCGCGGGAGGGAGACGGCGAACGGTTCCTGATCGCGGGGCCGCGCGCCGTTACACTCCGCTGCGTGCCTTTCGACTTGAGGAGCGAGTTCAAGCCCACGGGCGATCAGCCGCGGGCCATCGAGGAGCTCACGGCCGGGCTGCGCCGCGGCGACCCGCACCAGGTCCTGCTCGGCGTCACCGGCTCGGGCAAGACCTTCACCGTCGCGAACGTGGTGGCGGAGGTGCGGCGGCCGACGCTCGTCATCGCGCACAACAAGACGCTCGCGGCCCAGCTCTACGGCGAGTTCAAGGAGCTCTTCCCCAGCGCCGCCGTCCACTACTTCGTCTCGTACTACGACTACTACCAGCCCGAGGCGTACGTCCCGTCGACCGACACGTACATCGAGAAGGACTCGTCCATCAACGACGAGATCGATCGGATGCGGCACGCGGCCACGCACGCGCTCCTCACGCGCAACGACGTGCTCATCGTCGCCTCCGTCTCCTGCATCTACGGCCTCGGCACCGCGGAGGCCTACTACGGCCTCCTGCAGCAGGTGGAGCGGGGGCAGGAGTTCCTGCGCGACCGCTTCATCCGGTCGCTCATCGACATCCAGTACGAGCGGAACGACGTCGACTTCCACCGCGGCACCTTCCGCGTGCGCGGCGACACCATCGAGGTGTTCCCGCCGTACGAGGAGGATCGCGCCATCCGGATCGAGTTCTTCGGCGACGTGGTCGAGTCGATCCACGAGTTCGATCCGCTCCGCGGCCAGACGCTGGCCGAGCTCGACAAGGCGGCGATCTTCCCGAACAGCCACTACGTGTCGGCGCCCGAGACGCGCAAGCGCGCCGTCGACGGGATCCGCGAGGAGCTGCGCGAGCGGCTCGGCGAGCTCAAGGCGGCGAACAAGCTCGTCGAGGCGCAGCGGCTCGAGCAGCGGACGATGTTCGACCTCGAGATGCTCGAGCAGATGGGGTTCTGCTCCGGCATCGAGAACTACTCGCGCTGGCTCTCGGGCCGGAAGGCGGGCGATCCGCCGCCGTGCCTCCTCGACTACTTCCCGAAGGACTTCCTCCTCGTCATCGACGAGTCGCACCAGACCGTCCCGCAGATCGGCGCCATGTACCGCGGCGACCGCTCGCGCAAGGAGACGCTGGTGGACTTCGGGTTCCGCCTGCCGTCGGCGCTCGACAACCGGCCGCTCAAGTTCGAGGAGTTCGAGGGGCTCGTGCGCCAGGGCATCTACGTCTCGGCGACGCCGGCCGAGTACGAGCTGCAGAAGGCGCAGGGCGTCGTCGTCGAGCAGATCATCCGCCCGACCGGCCTGACGGACCCGGAGGTCGAGGTCCGGCCGGTGGGGTCCCAGGTGGACGATCTCCTCGGCGAGGTGCGCAAGCGCGCGGAGGCCGGGGAGCGCGTCCTCGTCACGACGCTCACGAAGCGGATGGCGGAGGACCTCACCGAGTACTTCACCGACGTGGGCGTCCGCTGCCGCTACCTGCACTCCGACATCGAGACGCTCGAGCGCAGCGCGCTCATCCGCGACCTGCGCAAGGGCGAGTTCGACGTGCTCATCGGCATCAACCTGCTGCGCGAGGGCCTCGACATCCCCGAGGTCTCGCTCGTCGCGGTGCTGGACGCCGACAAGGAGGGCTTCCTCCGCTCGTCGGTGTCGCTCATCCAGACGATCGGGCGGGCCTCGCGGAACGTGAACGGGCGCGTGATCCTGTACGCAGACTCGATCACGGCGTCCATGAAGCAGGCGCTCGACGAGACGAACCGGCGCCGCGAGATCCAGCGCGCCTACAACCTCGAGCACGGGATCACCCCGCAGACGGTGAAGCGCAACATCACCGACCTGCAGATGGCGATCGTGGAGGCGGACTACGTCACCGTGCCGATGGCCGCCGAGGGCGCGGAGTACAAGCCGGAGCAGCTCCCGATCATCGTCGCCTCGCTCGAGGAGGAGATGAAGGAGGCGGCGAAGGCGCTCGAGTTCGAGAAGGCGGCGCAGCTCCGCGATCGCATCCTCGCGCTGAAGGACCTCCAGCTCGGGCTGCCCGCCAAGGCGAGCGGGGTGAAGGGGCTGCTCGGCTCCGGCGCCTTCGCCGGCGCGGCGGCGATGGGGAAGCTCGGCGGCGCGCGGCGCCCGCAGCAGCGGCGCCGCCGGCGCTGACCACCGGCGGGCGGGCGAGCGAGCGCGTGCCGTCGCCGCCTGGAGGAGCGCCGCCCCGCGTGGGAAGACGTGCGGCGCCTCGCGATCGGTAGGGATGGATCTCCATCTTCACGGAGGGAGATCGGACCATGGAGCGGATCGCGGCGGCGGTCGTGCTGGTGGGGGTGCTGGGGGCGTGCGGTGGCGGCGGCGACGGCAAGAAGTCCGAGCCCGAGCCCGCCCGGGTGAAGGGGACGGTGCTGGGCCAGGCGTTCGACCCGGTGGACGGCACCGCCCTCGTGCTGAGCCCGGAGACCTGCGTCTTCCAGGACGTGCTGCAGGCGAGCGCGACCGCGATCCTCGTGGGCTTCGGGACGTTCGAGAACATGTGCCAGGTCGCCCAGCAGACGAAGGCGTGCGGCGGGAAGGCGAACGGGACCACCGTGAACCTGCTCGTGCTGAACGCGAGCGCGGTCGGCGCCGCGACCGCGGTCCAGCCGGGGACCTACCCCGTCACCACGGCCCAGCCCGACGTGACGAAGCCGTTCACCGTCGCGACCGCGTTCGTCGCGAAGACCGACGGGGCGTGCGCGGACTCCGCGAGCGCGGTCGAGGCGACCGGCGGCACCGTCACGCTCGACAGGACGGGGCCGGACCGGGTGACCGGGAGCGCGAGCGTCACCTTCTCGGACGGGAGCAGCGTGAGCGGCGCGTTCGACGTCCCGGTGTGCGGGTTCTCGATCGACGTCTGCAGCGGCCTCGGCGCGGGCTGCGACAGCCCCACCTGCGTCCCCTGAGCGAGCGGCGGGGAGGCGTCCGGGCGCCCGGGAGGGCCCGCGCCGACCGCGAGGGAGCGGGGCGTCCCGGCCGACGCCGGGGCGCGGCCGCCCGCCCGCGCGAACCCACAGGTGATCCGCGCCCCATTTCCGGGTAATTCCTCTACTCCGGGATGGACGCGAACCTCCGAAAGAAGCTCGACGAGCTGCCCGCCGAGCCGGGCTGCTACCTCATGAAGGACCGCCGCGGCGAGGTGGTCTACGTGGGGAAGGCGTCGAGCCTCCGCTCGCGCGTCCGCTCCTACTTCGACGCCTCGCGCGGCGACCGCCGCGCCTTCGTCGCGCTGCTCGACGACCTCCTCGGCGATCTCGAGGTCATCGTCACGCGCTCGGAGAAGGAGGCCGTCCTCCTCGAGAACGAGCTCATCAAGCGGCACAAGCCGCGGTTCAACATCCGGCTGCGCGACGACAAGGACTTCATCGTCCTGCGGCTCGACGACCGTCACCCGTTCCCGCGCCTCGAGGTCCGGCGCGCGCGAGAGCCGCGCCGCCCGGGCGCGCGCTACTTCGGCCCGTACTCGTCGGCGAGCTCGATCCGGGAGACGCTCCGGGTCGTGAACCGGCACTTCCAGCTCAGGACGTGCACCGACCACGTGTTCGACCACCGGAAGCGGCCCTGCATCCTCTACCAGATCAAGCGCTGCCCGGCGCCGTGCGTGTACGACGTGCCCGAGGCCGAGTACCGGCGGTCGGTCGAGGACGCCATCGAGTTCCTCGAGGGGCGCGAGTCCGAGCTCGTCGAGCGGCTCCGCGGGCGGATGGAGGAGGCGGCGGGCGCGCTCCGCTTCGAGGACGCGGCGCGGCTCCGCGATCAGCTCCAGGCGGTGGAGCGCAGCCTCGAGAAGCAGCGCGTGCTCATGGCCGACCGGGCCGATCGCGACGTGGTCGGGCTCTACCGGGAGGGCCCGGACCTCGTGGTGCAGGTCCTCGCCATGCGCGGCGGGAAGCTCCAGGACTCGCGCAGCTACCCGTTCCGCGAGCAGGAGTTCCCGGACGAGGAGACGCTCTCGTCCTTCCTCTCCCTCTACTACGAGCAGAACCCGGCGCCGGAGGAGATCCTCGTCCCGGTCGAGCCGGTCGAGGCCGACGCGCTCGCCGAGGTGCTCGCCGAGCGGCGCGGCCGCCGCGTGCGGGTCCTCACCCCGCAGCGCGGCGCGAAGGCGGATCTCCTCGAGGTGGCGGCGCGCAACGCGGAGCAGGGGTTCAAGAGCTGGCACGAGAAGGACGAGCGGCGCGAGCAGGCGCTCGCGGCGCTCACGCGCGCGCTCCACCTCGCGAAGCCGCCGCGCTGGATGGAGTGCTACGACATCTCCACCTTCCAGGGCGCGCTCGCGGTCGGCTCGGGCGTCTCGTTCCGGGACGGGGAGCCCGACAAGGCCAACTACCGCCGCTACAAGGTGAAGGGGGTCGCGGGGCAGGACGACTTCGCGATGCTCTACGAGGTCGTCTCGCGGCGGCTCAAGCGCGCGATCGGCGAGGGCGTGTTCCCGGACCTGCTCGTCATCGACGGCGGCAAGGGCCAGCTCAACGCGGCGCTCGCCGCCGCGAAGGACCTGGGCGTTCCGACGAAGCCGTCACCCGGCAACGTGGGCGCGCCCTTCGTCGAGCTCGTCGGCCTCGCGAAGAGCCGGCTCGTGGACGCGCCGGCCCTCGGGACGTCGCGGGTCATCGGGCGCCGGGGACGGGGCGCGCGCGGCGCCGCGGCGCTCGCGGACGCGGCGGAGGCGCAGGAGCGCGGGTTCGTGTCCGAGCTGGCGCGGAGCCCCGAGCGCGTGTTCCTCCCGGCGCGAAAGGATCCGGTCGTGCTGCGGCAGAACTCGGCGGAGCTCTTCCTGCTCGCCCGCCTGCGCGACGAGGCGCACCGCTTCGCGATCACCTTCCATCGCAAGCTCCGGCGCGAGCGGAACTTCCAGAGCGTGCTCGAGGAGATCCCCGGCGTCGGGGAGGGGCGGAAGCGGACGCTGCTCCGCCACTTCGGGTCGCTCCGGCGCGTGAAGGAGGCGACGCTCGCGGAGATCGGCGAGGTGGACGGGTTCGGGCCGAAGCAGGCGCGGGCCGTGCACGAGTTCTTCCACGCCGCCGTCGGATCGGATGCCGCCGCGCCGGAGGGCCCCGAGGTCGCCGGGCCCCTCGCCGGCGCGCCCCCGGCCGCCGTCCCCGCGGGCCCGCCCGCCGAGGGCGTGACCGAGGCGGACATCGACGCGGCGCTCGCGGCGGAGGCCGAGGCCGGGGAGGGCGTGGAGCCGATCGAGGACGCGCACGCCCCGTCGCTGACGGAGTGACGCGCGGCCGCCGGTCGAGCGTTGCCGGGCGGGCGCCGGCCTCTTATGCAGGACGGAACCGGTCCCCTTTACGGAGGTCACATGCGCATCGCCGAAGACATCACGAAGCTCATCGGCAACACGCCGCTCGTGCGGCTCAACCGCGTGCTCGACGGCGCGAAGGCGACCGTCGCGGCGAAGCTCGAGATGTGGAATCCGGCGGGCAGCGTGAAGGATCGGATCGGCGTCTCGATGATCGAGGCCGCGGAGCGGGAGAGGAAGATCAAGCCCGACACGATCCTGCTCGAGCCGACGAGCGGCAACACCGGCATCGGCCTCGCGTTCGCCGCCGCCGCGAAGGGCTACCCCCTCACGCTGACCATGCCGGACACCATGAGCGTGGAGCGCCGCAAGCTGCTCGTCGCCTTCGGGGCGGAGCTCGTGCTCACGCCGGGCGCGGAGGGGATGAAGGGCGCCATCAAGCGCGCCGAGGAGATGGCCGCGAAGGACCCGCGCTACCTCATCCTGCAGCAGTTCGAGAACCCCGCCAACCCGGACATCCACCGCCGGACCACGGCGGAGGAGATCTGGCGCGACACGGACGGCAAGGTGGACATCCTCGTCTGCGCGACCGGCACGGGCGGCACGGTCACGGGCTGCGCCCAGGTGCTGAAGCCGCGCAAGCCGTCCCTGCGGATCGTCGCGGCCGAGCCGGCGGACTCGCCGGTGCTCTCCGGCGGCAAGCCGGGGCCGCACAAGATCCAGGGGTGGGGCCCGGGGTTCGTGCCCAAGGTGCTGGACCCGAAGCTCCTCGACGAGATCGTGACGGTGCGTCACGAGGACGCGGGGGACATGGCGCGCCGCCTCTGCAAGGAGGAGGGGATCCTCTCGAGCATCTCCGACGGCGGCGTCGCCTGGGCGGCGCGGGAGATCGCCCGGCGGCCCGAGAACGAGGGTAAGCTCGTGGTCGCGGTGCTCCCCGACACCGGGGAGCGGTACCTGTCCACATGGCTCTTCGAGGAGGCGAAGTGAGCGATTCCAAGCAGGCGAGGGCGCCGGCCGTCGACACGGTGGCGCTCGCGCCGGTGGTCGACCGGCTCTGCCGCGAGGCGACGCTCGCGACGGCGTTCCCGCCCGGCGGGAAGGTGACCCTCCCGTCGCGCGAGGCCGTGATCGGCTTCGTCGAGGATCTGCGCGGGGTCCTGTTCCCCGGCTACTTCGGGACGAACGACGTCCACGGCGAGAGCCTGCACTACTTCGTCGGCGCGACGCTGGCCCGCGCGCTCCGCTCGCTCGAGGAGCAGGTCCGGCGCGGGCTGTCGTTCACGGAGCGTCACGACCTGGACACGTGCGATCACTGCGCGGACACCGCGCGCCACGTGACGCGAGCGTTCCTCGGGCGCGTCCCGGAGCTCCGGCGGCTCGTGGCCTCCGACGTCGAGGCCGCCTACGAGGGCGATCCCGCGCTGAAGACGCGCGACGAGGCGATCTTCGCCTACCCGGGCATCTTCGCCATCACGAACCAGCGCATCGCCCACGAGCTGCACGTCCTCGGGGTGCCGCTCATCCCCCGCATCATCACGGAGCACGCCCACACGCTGACGGGGATCGACATCCACCCGGGCGCGGCGATCGGCGAGCGCTTCTTCATCGACCACGGCACGGGCGTCGTGGTGGGGGAGACGTCCCGGATCGGGGATCGCGTCCGCCTGTACCAGGGCGTGACCCTCGGGGCGAAGAGCTTCCCGCTCGACGAGAAGGGGACCCCGATCAAGGGCATCGATCGGCACCCGATCGTCGAGGACGACGTCGTGGTATACGCCGGCGCCACCATCCTCGGCCGGATCGTGATCGGCAAGGGCTCGTCGATCGGCGGCAACGTCTGGCTCACCAACGGCGTTCCGCCCGGGAGCCGCATCACGCAGGCCGAGGTCCGGGAGCAGCGCTACTCGCACGGCGGCGGGATCTGAGCCTCGCGCGGGGCGCCCGCCGCACCGAAAGGAAACGCCTCCTTGGCCTACCACCCCTGGCACGACGTCGAGCTGCCCCGCTTCATCGAGGAGCCGGTCCCGGCCATCATCGAGATCGCCACCGGCTCGAAGGTGAAGTACGAGCTGGACAAGAAGTCCGGGCTGCTCCTCGTCGACCGGATCCTCTTCTCCTCGGTTCACTATCCGGCGAACTACGGCTTCGTCCCGCGCACGTACTGCGACGACGGCGATCCGCTCGACGTCCTCGTGCTGTGCCAGGAGGCGATCGTTCCGCTCGCCATCATGCGCGCCAAGGTCATCGGCGTCATGAAGATGCGTGACGACAAGGGCGAGGACGACAAGCTCATCGCGGTGCACGCCGACGATCCGACCTACTCGGACTACTCGGACATCTCCCAGATCCCCTCCCACAAGCTGCGCGAGCTGAAGCGCTTCTTCGAGGACTACAAGGCCCTCGAGAACAAGAAGGTGCTCGTCTCCGAGCCGCAGGGCCGCTCCGAGGGCCTGCAGGTGCTGCGCGACGCCATCCGCCTCTACGAGCAGGAGAAGGTACGGCTCAAGGAGGCGCCGCTCGCCCCGCCGGCGCTGCCGCCCAGGGCGCGGCAGGCGAGCCGGGCGAAGCCCTCCGCGCGGAAGGCCGCCGCCAAGGCCCGCCGCTAGCGGGCTCGCGGGGAGGGGCCCGCTCGTCCGGGGCGCGCGGCCGGGCGGGTGGTTATGTTCGTCGCTGATGGAACACGCGCTCGAACACATCGCGGCGGCGGTGACGCCGGCGGTCATGGTCTCCGCGTGCGGCCTCATCGCGCTCGGCCTCGACAACCAGGTCGCCCGGATGTCCGGACGCCTGCGCGATCTCGCCCGCGAGTTCCGCGACGAGGACGCGCCGGCGCGGCGGGCCGTCGTGGCGCGGCAGGTGCGCGTGATGGAGCTCCGGCACCGGCTCTACTCGCGCGCCATCCTCCTCGACTACGCCGCGCTGTTCGCGTTCGTGGTCACCTCGCTCCTGTGGCTCGCGCAGGCGTTCGTGTCGCTCTCCGCGGCGGTCCCCGTCATGACGTTCGGCGTCGGGGTGCTCCTCCTCGCCGGCATGGCGATCTACGTCATGGCCTCGATCACGCTCGCGCGGCGGACGGTGCGGGCCGAGGCGGCGGACATCATCGGGCGCAGCCCCGAGGCCCCGTTGCGAGAGCCGGCCGGAGTGCGTGCGCATTGAGCCGCCGGGCGGCCGGGCGGGACGCGCCGCCGCGTCGCCGGCCGCCGCCGTGCCCGCCCGGTCCACGAATCCTTCCCGCGGCGGTGGGCTCTCATGCGAAGAACGGGCCCTGAGGCCCGAGGTCCCTCCCGACGATGCCGATCTACGAGTACGCCTGCGCCAGCTGCGAGAAGAAGTTCGAGGAGCTCATCGTCCGCAAGACGGACGAGGCCGAGGTGAAGTGCCCGGCCTGCGGAGGGACCCAGGTCGCGCGGCAGATGTCGCGCCCCGCGGCCGCCCGCATGGGCGGCTCCGGCGGCGGGGCGCCGCCCGCGTGCGGCCCCGTCGGTTGAAGCATCTAGCCGCCGCCCGGTCGGGCGGCACACCACGACGGTAGCGGCGCGGGCGGCGCCCGCGCTGCGTCGAACACCTACAAGGGCGGAGCTCCCGGGAACTTCTGGCGCGGGGGACCCCGCGGTACACTCGCGCGCGCCGATGGCCAGGACCTACCGCGCGACCGACTACACCCTCGAGTTCGTGGCCGATCTCCTCGCCCGCGAGGGGATCCTCACCGACGACGCCAAGCGCACCGCCTTCGCGCGCGAGAACGTGCAGCGCGCCCGCCTGCTCCGCGATCACGCCTCGCGCGCGGGTGGGCGCGGGCTGCGACGGGCGGAGCTCTCGCCCGTGGAGGTGCTGGCCTCGTTCGAGTTCCCCGACGCCAGGCGCGACTCGGAGCTCGTCGACGAGGACAAGGCCACCCAGGCCATCGCGCAGGCGGTGGGGATCCCCTACCGCAAGATCGACCCGCTGAAGCTGGACGCCCAGCTCATCACCCGCACCCTGTCGCGCCCGTTCGCGCGCAGGCACGCGGTGCTGCCGATCGAGCGCCGCAACGGGGCGCTCGTCGTGGCGGCGGCGAACCCGTTCGACCGCGAGCTGTTCGAGAACCTGCGCGGCCTGACCGGGGCCGAGATCGACCCGGTGCTCTCGTCGCCCTCCGACATCCACCGCGCCATCGCCGAGGTCTACGGCTTCCGCCAGCAGATCTCGGAGGCGCACACCCAGCTCGAGCAGGGGCCGTCGGGGCCGGACGTCGCGAACCTCGAGCAGTTCGTGAACCTCTCGGGGATCGAGGCGCTCGAGGCGTCCTCGGAGCCGGTGATCGCGGCCGTCGAGTACCTGCTCCACTACGCGTTCGAGCAGCGGGCGAGCGACATCCACCTCGAGCCGCGGCGCGAGGAGTCCGTCATCCGGATGCGCATCGACGGGATCCTGCACCCGATCCACCGCATCCCGAAGGCGGTCCACGGGGCCATCGCGAACCGGTTCAAGATCATGAGCCGGCTCGACATCTCGCTGAAGCGGCCGCAGGACGGGCGCATCCGCACGGCGCGCGGCGACGCCGAGATGGAGCTCCGCGTCTCCACCATCCCCACGACCTTCGGCGACAAGGTCGTGATCCGCGTGCTCGACCCCAACGTGCTCGTGCGCGATCTCTCCGAGCTCGGGTTCCTGCCCGGCGAGCGCGACCAGCTCGAGCGGTGGCTCGTGCGGCCTCACGGGCTCGTGGTGGTGACCGGGCCGACCGGCAGCGGGAAGACGACCACCCTGTACTCCGCGCTCCAGGCGCTCGCCTCGCCCGAGGTGAACGTCGTCACCATCGAGGATCCCATCGAGATGGTGCACGAAGAGTTCAACCAGATCGCGGCGAACGCGAAGACCGGCACCGGCTTCGCCGAGGCGCTGCGCCACGTGCTGCGCCAGGACCCCGACGTCATCATGGTGGGCGAGATCCGCGACGGCGAGACCGCCACGCAGGCCGTCCAGGCCGCGCTCACCGGGCACATGGTCCTCACGACGCTCCACACGAACGACAGCGTGAGCGCCATCGCGCGCCTGCGCGACCTCGGCGTGCCGAGCTTCCTCGTCGCCGCGACGCTCACGGGCATCGTGGCGCAGCGGCTCGTCCGGCAGGTCTGCCCCTCCTGCGCGAGCGACGTGCCGCTCACCGCGGACGAGATCCACGCGCTCGGCGTGCCTCACCCGGAGGACCACGCGGGCCAGCTCCTCGCGCGCCGCGGGCAGGGCTGCGCGAAGTGCCGGCACACCGGGTACTACGGCCGGACCGGCATCTTCGAGGTGCTGCCGGTGAACGCGCGGCTGCGCCACCTCATCGCGGAGGGCGCGACGCCCGAGGTGCTGGCGCGGACCGCGCGGCAGGACGGGCTCGAGTCCCTGCGCGGGCACGCGGTCCGGAAGATCGCGGCGGGGGCGACCTCGTTCGAGGAGGCGTTCCGCGCCACCGCCGACGTGGAGGCCAGCGCGTGAGCGCCATCGCCCAGGAGATCGCGGAGCTCTGGTCGGCGGGGACGCCGCTCCTCTACATCGTGACGGCCGAGGAGGAGCGGGCCGTGGCGGTGTGCGAGGCCGCCGCGGCGGGGTTCGGCGCGCGGGCCGCCGTCTGGTCCGCCCCGCGCGGCCTCGAGGGGCTCGCGCCCGCCGCCAAGGAGCCCGCCGCGCTGCTCGAGGCCCTCGCCCGGGCGCCGGCGCCGCTCATCGTGGTCGCGCTCGACTTCCACGAGGCCCTGCGCGATCCGCTGACGGTTCGCCGGGTCCGCGATCTCCTCCCGCGGCTCGCCGCGGAGGGGCGCTGCCTCGCCATCGTCGCGCCGCGGCTCGCCGTCCCGGACGGTCTCGCCGCCGACGTCGCGGTGCTCCGGCTGCCGCTCCCGGACGACGGAGAGCTCGCCGCCCTGCTCGAGGCCGTGCAGGTGGGCCTCGCGCACCCGGCCCCGGTGGCGGCGCTCGCGCCGGAGGTCCGCCACCGCGCGCTCGTCGCGGCCCGCGGGCTGTCCGAGGGGCAGGCGCGCCGCGCCTTCACCCGCGCGCTCCGGCGCGACCCGACCCTCGGCGCCGCCGGGCAGGCGATCATCGCCGCGGAGAAGAAGCGGCTCCTCGCGCGCGACCTGGGCCTCGAGCTCGTCGAGAGCGCGGAGGGTCCGTCGGACCTGGGCGGGCTCGCCGGGTTCAAGGCCTGGATGGAGGAGCGCGCGCTCGCGTTCGACCCGGATGCGTCCCGCTTCGGCCTGCCGCCCCCGCGCGGCGTGCTGCTCGTGGGCGTGCAGGGCTGCGGGAAGTCGCTCGCCGCGAAGGCGGCCGCGGCGCGGCTGGGCGTGCCGATCCTCCGGCTCGACCTGCCGCGCGTCCTCGGGGCGAGCGCCGCCGAGGAGCGGCTCTCCGCCGCCCTGGAGGCCGCGGAGGCGCTGGCGCCCGTGGCCCTGTGGGTCGACGAGATCGAGAAGGGCTTCGCGGGCAGCGCTCCGGGGGACGGCGGCGAACCCCGCGCCGCGCGGCTCCTCGGCGCGTTCTCCACCTGGCTCCAGGAGCGCCGCGGGCCCGTGTTCGTGGTGGCGACCGCGAACGACGTGTCGCGGCTTCCGCCCGAGCTCCTCCGGCGAGGCCGGTTCGACGAGCTGTTCTTCGTGGATCTCCCCGACCCCGAGGCGCGCCGGGAGATCCTCGGGCTGCACCTCCGCCGCCGGGGCCGCGACGCCGAGCAGATCGACGTCGGCGCCGTCGCCGAGCTCTGCGTGGAGTACTCGGGCGCCGAGCTCGAGCAGGTCGTCGTGGGGGCGCTCCACCGCGCCTACGCGCTCGGCCGCGACGTGGAGACGGGCGACCTGCGGCGCGTCGCGCAGGACCTGGTGCCGCTCTTCCGCACGTACGAGGACCAGATCAAGAGCCTGCGCGAGTGGGCCCGCGGGCGGGCGCGCGTGGCGGGTCGCGCGGGCGCGGTCGTGGATCTGTTCCGCCGCGCCCAGTAGCCCTCCGGCGTCACCCGCGGTCGCTGGCGGATCCCGGGCGCGCGAGCGCCCGGCTCGCTAGGGAGCCGGGATGCCACCCGCTCGCGCCCCGAGGCCCCCCGCCGCGAAGCTCGAGATCCATCCGGCCACGCCGGCGCGCTTCGCGGACCTCGAGCGGCTCTTCGGGCCGCGCGGTGCGTGCGCCGGATGCTGGTGCATGTGGTGGCGCGTGCCGCGCGCAGAGTTCGAGGCCGGGAAGGGGGAGGGGAACCGGCGCGCGCTCGCGGCGTACGTCGCGGCCGGGCGCGTCGCCGGGCTGCTCGCCTACGACGGCGCCGTCCCCGTCGGGTGGGTCGCCGTGGAGCCTCGCGCGGCCTACCCGCGGCTGGCGCGCTCGCGGAACCTCGCGCCGGTGGACGCGCGGCCGGTCTGGTCGATCACCTGCTTCTTCGTGGCGCGCTCTCACCGGCGCCGCGGCGTGACCCGCGCGCTCGTCGAGGCGGCGGCGGCCCATGCCCGCGCGCACGGCGCGCCGGCGATCGAGGCGTACCCGGTGGACTCGAGCGCGCGGCTCGGCGACGCGTTCCTCTACACCGGGGCGGCCTCCACGTTCGAGGCGCTCGGGTTCGAGGAGGTCGCGCGCCGCAGCCCGACGCGCCCGGTCGTGCGGCTCGAGCTCAGCGCCCGCCGAGCGCCCGCAGCACGTGATCGTGCACGAGCCCGTTCGACAGGACGCAGCTCCCCGACGCGACCGTCGGGTGCCCGTCGAGGTCGGTGAACCTGCCGCCTGCCTCCTCGGCGAGCACCGGCAACGGCCCGAGATCCCAGATCTGCACGCCCGCCTCGATCCAGGCCTCGGCCTTCCCCTGCAGCACCAGGGCGGCGCCGGCCAGATCGCCGTAGCAGCGGGCGCACTGCGCGCTCGTCGCGAGCGCGGCGACCCGCTCCAGCATCGGCGGGCGGAACAGCACGTGCGGCTCGCCGAGCGAGAGCGTGGAGTCCTCCCACGCCCCGATCTTCGACACCTGGAGGCGCAGCGGCGCGCCGTCGCCGGCCCGCAGCCAGGCGCCCTTCCCGCGGGCGGCCCAGTAGGTCTCCCCGAGCGCGGGCAGGGCCATGGCGCCGGCCACGACCGCGCCCTCGTGCTCGAGCGCCACGAGCGGGCCCCAGAAGCCCCGCCCGCGGGTGAAGCCCTTGGTCCCGTCGATCGGATCCACGATCCAGCGGGTGCCCGCGGCGCCCGCGTGCGCTCCGGTCTCCTCGCCGAGGAAGGCGTGGTCCGGGAACGCCGCGCGGACGACGGCGAGGATCGCGGCCTCGGACTCGCGATCGGCGGCGGTGACGGGGGTGCGATCGGGCTTCACCTCCACGCGCACGCCGCGCCGGAAGTGGGCGAGGCTCGCCTCCGTGGCCGCCTCCACCGCGCGCCGCGCGGTCGTCATCGCAAGGTCGAGATCGAGCTCGGGCATGGCGGGAGATTAGGCGGGGGCGGGGGCGCGGACCGATAAAAAAGAGCGGCGGTCCCGGGGGACCGCCGCTCGTCGGCACGACGGGGGTGGGGCGCGCGACTACTTCTTCGGGCGCATGTCCCCGGTCTTGAGGTACCGGGTGTGGAACGAGAACGCCTCGTCCAGCATGTGCGGCGAGTGCAGGCCGGCGCTCGGGTTCTTCATCGACCGGTTGTAGTAGTCCCACAGGATCGGGCGGAACTCCGGGTGGGCGCACTTCTCGATGATCTCCTTCGCCTTCTGCTTCGGGCTCTTCCCGCGCAGGTCGGCGAAGCCGTACTCGGTCACGATGCCGCTCACGTCGTGCTCGGTGTGATCGATGTGCGACGCGAAGGGCACGATGGCGGAGATCTTCCCGCCCTTGGCCACCGACGGAGACATGAAGATGGTGTACGCCGAGTTGCGGGCGAAGTCGGCCGAGCCGCCGATGCCGTTCTCGATGCCCTTGCCCACGATGTGCGTCGAGTTCACGTGGCCGTAGATGTCGGCCTCGACGAACCCGTTCATCGCGATGCAGCCGAGGCGGCGGATGACCTCGGGGTGGTTGGACACGTCCTGCGGGCGCAGGATGATCTGCTTGCGGTAGCGCTCGATGTTCTTGTTGAAGCGCTCCTGGCCGGCCGGGGAGACCGAGAACGCCGTCGCCGAGGCGATGCGGAGCTTGCCGGAGTCGAGCAGGTCGAGCATGCCGTCCTGGATGACCTCGGTGTAGCTCGTCATGTTCTCGAAGTGTCCCTCGTTGAGGCCGACGAGAACGGCGTTCGCGATGTTGCCGACGCCCGACTGCAGCGGCGTGAGGCTCTTCGGGAGCCGGCCGCCCTTCACCTCGCCGTCGAGGAAGTCGAGGATGTGCTGGGCGATGCGCTTGTGGTCGGCCTCGGGCGCCTTGAACGGCGCGTTGCGGTCCGGGTAGCTCGACATCACCACCGCGACGACCTTCGAGACGTCGAGGTTGTAGTGCGGGGTGCCGACGCGGTCGTCCGCCTTGAGGACGGGGATCGGAATGCGATCACCGTGCTTGCCGGGGACGGAGAGGACGTCGTGCATCCCCTCGAGCCGCTCGTCCTGCCACTCGCTCACCTCGAGGATGATCTTCTCCGCCGTCTCGAGGTACGCGGTGTTCGCGCCGACCGACGACGAGAAGATGACCGAGCCGTCCTCGCGGATCTTGGTGACCTCGACGAGGGCGAAGTCGATCTTGTTGTCCGGCCGACCGTAGTAGCCGTACCGGACGAGCGACCCGGCGTGGCTGAGGTGCATGTCCTGGTACTCGATGACGCCCGCGTTGAACTTCTCGCGCATGACGGCGTCGCCGTTGTACGGGAAGCGGAAGCTGACCGCCTCCGTCAGGCCCATCACCTGGTCGAGCTCGGGGCCCGTGGAGGCACCCGTGAGCAGGCTCACCTTGAACGGCTTGCCCTTGAGGCGCTCGTCGACGGCGCGCTTCGCGAGCGCGATCGGGACGGCCTTCGGGTAGCCGGCGCCGGTGAAGCCGCTGGCGCCTAGGACTGCGCCGCTGGGGATCAACGCGGCGGCGGCCTCGGCGGACATCACCTTCGCCTTCAGGCCCTTGTGCTGGATGCGGTCCGACATTCGATCAGCCTCCTGGGTATCGTCCGTCACGCAGGACGAGGCTCGGTACGACTCCGGGTGCTGCGGCAGAGCTGCGCGGATTTAGCTGCGCGGGTGGAGGCGAAGGTTACCGCGCTCGATGTAGGCTGGGAAGAGACCCCGGCCCAAATCACGCGGCAGTATGCCGAGTTATCCCGTCCACGATCGCCCGCAACGACGCGCCGTCCGCGTCGGCGAGGCGAAGCTTTCCCGCCTCCTCGGCGATGACGCCCTGCGTCGCGAGCCACTCGATCGCGTTCTCGAGCGTGGCCTTCGACAGGGATTCGCGGAGCTGGATCTCCCCGGAAAGAAAGGCCGCGCGACCCCGCTCGAGCGCCTCGCGCACCAGCGCGCGCCGGTCCGGCGCGGCGGCTGGCGCGCCGGCTGCCGGGGAGAGGACGGAGAGCGCCGTCGCCGCCGCCAGGCGATAGGCCTCCAGGTAGGCCCGCAGGAGCTCCGCGAGGAACGCGAGGAGCTCCGGCTCGGATCCCGGCCGCACCCGGTCGCCGTCCCGCGTCACGGCCCCGACGCGGGCGAGGAAGGCGAGGTTCTGCTGGAGGATCTCCTCCGGCGCCGAGCCGACCTGGTACATGAACTCGAGCTTGAAGAGGCGCGACAGCCACAGGGCGCGCTGGCGCAGGACGAGGAGAGGGGCCTCCCCGCCCTCGGCCCGGAGGGCGGCGGCGACCACCGCGGGCGCCACGAACCGGTGGATGACCGCGTTGCGGTGGTAGTCGAGCACCGGACGCTTCTCGTCGGGGACGAGGTAGATGGTATCGCCGGCCGCCACCTCGATGCGCACCGTCCCGCCGAGCGCGAGCCGCCGCACCGCGTCCGCGATCGCGCCCGGCTGGCGCGGATCCGACGGCGCCCCCGCCAGGTCGCGGCCGAAGCGCGCGCCCCCCTCGGCCGCCATGTAGCGGAGGAGCTCGATGCGGCGCGCGAACTCCGCCGCGGTCATGCCGCGCCGCCCGTGCGACAGGAGCGTCGCGGCCACGAGGCCCACCGGCGTGATCGTGACCGCCCGGCTGATCCCGTAGGCGACGCGGTTCGTGAGCGCCTGGACGAGGGCGCGCTTCCCCTCGCCGGGGGCGCCGCGCGCGACCCGCTCCCCCTCGCCGCCCCAGGCGTCGTCCACCGCGAGCGTGGCGGCGCCCTGGCCGAGCCGCTCCGACGCGACCTCGCGCAGCGAGATCGGCTCCTCGAACTGCACGTACAGCCGCTCGTACCGGCGGAAGAGCACGGTCGCCGCGCCCAGGAGCCCGCGGAGGCTCTCCTTCTGCTTCTCGGCCCCGGAGAGCTCGCGCACGTAGCTCGAGGCCTCGATGAGCTTCTCGTAGTCGATCGCGATCGGGACGAAGAGGATGTCGTCGGCCGCGCCGTCGAGCCAGGCGTCGACCTCCATCGAGACCAGGCCGCTCTTCGGGGGGAGGAGCTTCCCGGTCCGGCTCCGGCCGCCCTCGACGTAGAACTCCTGCGGGAACCGGTCGCGCAGGAGGTGCTTCACGTAGGCGCGCAGGACCGCGGTGTAGATGCGATCGCCCTTCACCTTGCGGCGGATGAAGAACGCGCCGCCGCGCCGCGCGATCGGGCCGAACGGCCAGAAGGAGAGGTTGATGCCGGCCGCGACGTGCGGCGGCGTCATGCCGTGCTCGTACAGGAGCCAGGAGACGACGAGGTAGTCCACGTGGCTCTTGTGGCTCGGGCACAGCACCACGGGCGCCTCGGCCGCGGCGCGCTTCAGGCGCGCGAGCCCCGCCTCGTCCACCTCGACGCTGCGGTAGAGCCGGCCGAACATCCAGGCGAGGAGCCCGCGCAAGAAGCCGACGAACGTCGGGTCGTAGCGGCTCGCGATCTCCTTCAGGTCCTTCTCCGCCTCCGCCACGAGCGCGGTCGACGGACGGCCGGTCTCGGCCGCCACCGCCTCGATGGTGGCGCGCAGCGTGCGATCCCGCAGCACCTTCTCGCGCACGCGGGAGGGCGCCTTGAGCGGCGGCCCCACCACGGTGCGGAACACGCGCGCGAGGTGCTGGTGGAGGGCGCCGCGGATCTTGCGGGCCACGATCGCGTCCGGCTCGTCGGGGCGCTCGCGCAGGTGGGCCTGCAGGTCGAGCGGCCGGCCCACGTCGAAGAGCGCGCGCCGGAAGTTCCGCAGGAAGCCGACCGCGTTCGCGAACGCGCTCGGCGCCTCCGGCGAGCCGTAGAGGAGATCCCAGAAGGACGGCTTCAGCTTCTGCGCCCGGCGGCTCCAGACGAGCAGGACGGGGACGAGGAACACCGGCTGGAAGAGGTCGCGCTGGATGCGCACCAGCGCGGCGAAGGGATCCTTCTCGGTGGGCCGGCCGAGGAACAGCAGGCTCGCGTCGCCCGTCGCGAGCGCGTCCTCGAACGCGCGCCGGCTGCGGCGCACGCGCGCGATCCTGCCGAAGAAGCCCGGGAAGCCCTGCGCCGCGCGGAGCGTCGGCAGCCCGAGCCGCCGCAGGAACCAGCGCAGGTAGAGGAAGTTGAGCAGCCCCGGCGACCGCATCACGAAGACGAGGCTGCCCCGGGCCGCGAGCGCCTGCAGCTCGGCCCCGGCGTCGCGCGAGACGCGCACCGGCTCGAACCAGCGCGAGAGGAACGTGCGGGGGGGCTCGGGAGCGGGCGGCGCAGGACTGGCGGGCGCGGCGCCGGAGGGCCGCCCGTTCGGAGGTGACTCCTGTACGTCCACGGAGCGAGTGTAACCCGGGCGGGGCGGCTCAGCCGCGCTTCTTCACGCGTCCTTCGCGGTCGAGGAAGAACGGCTCGACGAGCAGGGCCTCCACGCTCGGTCGGTGCCCCTTCACGTCCGCGCCGAGGTGCGCGAGCGCCTCGAGCACCTCTCCGCGCACGCGGGCGTTGTCGCGATCCCGGAGGAGGAGCTGGATGAGCGCGTCGCGGCTCGCCTCGCCCGGCGCGAGGCGGGCGATGGCGCGCGCCGCGCCGATGCGCACGTCATCCGAGAAGTCCTCGAGCAGCGGCAGGAGCGCGCCCTCGATCTCCGCGCCCGTCGCGCCGGGGTGGTGCTCGACGAGCCAGGTGAGGAGGACGAGCTTCTTCTCCGGGTCGCGGGTGTACTCGCGCCCGAGCCGGGCGAGCTCGCGCACCACGACCTCGACGAGCCGGTCCGGGGGCACGATGTCCGCGAGCGCCCGCAGGCCCCAGGCGATGCCGCTCTCCTGCTCGCGCACGAACGCCTCGAGCGGACCGACCGCGGCCTCCTTCGCGTCGGCGAGGATCCGGTGAGCGGTCTCCTTCTCCTCGTCGTCGGTGATGCCCGGCTCGGCCCTCACCGTGAAGCGCAGGCACAGCGTCGAGAGCGCGCCGGGCGTGCCCATGTCGCCGAGCTGCTGGATCGCCTTCTGCCGGTTCTCGGGCGGCCCGTAGCGCTCCGTCACGCGCTTCGCGAGCTTCTTCAGCGCGCCGCGCTCCCGTTCCTCCTTCGAGCCGAACAGATCGAAGAGTCCCATCCATCCTCCGTGGGGCGAGGTTCTACAACGAGATCCCCGCCCGCGGATCCTCCTCGTACAGGGCTTCGAGCGGCTCGACCGCCTTCCGGAGCGCGTCCGAGGCCCGGGGGAGGACCACCTGGACCACCGCGTACAGGTCGCCGCGCGAGCCGTGCCGCAGGTCGGGGAGCCCCTTGCCGCGCAGCCGCAGCCGCGTCCCCGTCTGCGCGCCGGGAGGGACGCGGAGGCGGACCGGGCCCTCGAAGGTCGGGAGCGTCACCTCTGCGCCGCGCACCGCCTCGGGGACCGTGACGGGGAGGTCGATGTAGAGGTCCTTCCCCTCGCGCCGGACGTGCGGGTGGTCCTGGAGCTTCACCTTGAGGTAGAGGTCCCCGGCCGGGCCTCCGTGCGCGCCGGGGCCGCCCTGGCCCGCGAGCCGGATCTGCGACCCGTCGGTCACGCCGGCCGGGATCTTCACCCGGAGCGTCCGCCCGTCGAGGCGCAGGTCCCGCTCCGCGCCGAGCACCGCGTCTCGCAGCGGGATCTCGATCTCGGCCTCGGCGCTCGCGCCGGAGGAGGGGATCGGGCCGCGGCGGACCCGGCCGTGCGCGCGGGGCCCGCCCGCGCCGCCGAAGAGGTCTCCGAAGATGGAGCCGAAGTCGAACGCCCCGTAGTCGCCGACATTCACGGTGCTGAAGTCGCCGAAGTCGAACGGCATCCCGCCGGGCGGCGCTCCCTCGCGCTTCCAGCGCCGGTACTCCGCGGCCCGCTTCTCGTCGAAGCCGGTGCGCAGCGCGTCGGCGCCGAACTCGTCGTAGAGCTTGCGCCGCTTGGGATCGGAGAGCACCTCGGAGGCCGCGGTCACCTCCTTGAACTTCTCCTCCGCATCCTTGTTCCCAGGGTTCACGTCGGGGTGGTACTTCTTCGCGAGCTTCCGGTACGCCTTCTTGATCTCCTCGGCGCTCGCGCCCCTCGGGACGCCCAGGATCTCGTAGAGGTCGCGCTGTGGCACGCCGGGAACGTAACGCGTCCGGAGGGGGCGTCAATGCACGGCCGCTCCGGAGCGCCGCGGCGTCGCGCCGCCCCGGCCCCTCGCACTACAATGGGGCACATGCTCTCGCTCGTCGCCGCGACGCTCCTCGCCGCCGCCCCTCCGGCGGCCGCCCCCCGCGTCGTGGAGGAGATCGTCGCCGTCGTGCGGAACCCGGCCGGTGCCCCGCCGCGGGTCGTGACGCTGACGAAGCTCGCCGAGGAGGCGCGCATCGCGCTCGTCTCGCGCGGCGCCGCGGCGGCCGCCACCCGTCCCCTCGACGCGGAGGCCCTCCGGGCGGCGCTCGACTGGCTCCTCGATCAGATGCTCCTCGCGGACGAGGCGGCGCGGCTCGGGCTCGACGGGGTGGAGCGCGAGGCGGTGGCGGCCGCGCTCTCCCGGTTCCGCGCGCAGGTGGGCCCGGCCGAGGCGTACGCGCGGTTCCTGGCGGAGTCGGAGCTGACGGAGGAGGAGCTCTCCGTCACGCTGGCGCGCATGGTGAGGGTCGAGCGCTACGTCCAGAGCCGGGTGGGCCGCGCGGCGCGGGTGGGCGACGAGGAGGTGGACCGCTGGCTCGCGGAGCACGGCGCGGCCGGCGCGGCCGGGCCGGCGCGCGACGCGGCGCGCGCGCAGCTCGAGGAGGAGCGGGCGCGGGGGCAGGTGCGCGAGCTCGTGGCGGAGCTCCGCGCGCGGGCGGACGTGAGGATCCTCCACGTCGAGCGGAAGGACGGGTAGCGTGCGGCGTCCCGTCGACTCGCAGGGGTGGCTCGAGTTCCGGCGGATGCAGCCGGAGGATCTCGATCGCGTGGTCGACATCGAGCGGGCCGGGTTCCGCAACCCGTGGTCGCGCGAGCTGCTCGCGCGCGAGCTCGACCATGCGTGGTCGCACATCGTGCTCGCGGTGGACCGCGACGCGGGCGCGGAGCGGGTGCTCGGCTACATCGTGTTCTGGCTCGTCCACGACGAGATCCACGTCCTGAACATCGCGACGGCGCTCGAGGCGCGGCGGCGCGGCGTCGGCCGGGCCCTCATGCTCGAGGCGCACGGCGCGGGGAAGGCGCGGGGCGCCACCGTCGCGACGCTGGAGGTTCGCCGCTCGAACGCGGCGGCGCTGGAGCTCTACCGTTCCCTCGGCTATCGGCAGGTGGGGGTTCGGCCGAACTACTACCAGGAGGAGGGCGAGGACGCGATCGTGATGATCCTCGACCTCTGACGCGCCACGGCGTGGGAAGGCGCTCGCATCCTCTCCCGCCATCGAGTATCTCTCGCCCCCCGGATGATCTGGCCCGCCCTGCGCTGGACCCTGTTCCACCTCGATCCTGAGCAAGCCCACCGGCTCGCGCACGCCGCGCTTCACCGGGTGACGCCCGGGCTCGCGCGCCTGCGCCGGCCGAAGGTTCCCCCCGAGCTGCACGTCTCCTGCCTCGGCCTCGAGTTCGACGGCCCCATCGGCCTGGCCGCCGGCTTCGACAAGGGCGACGCGTCGATCGCGGGGCTCTTCGCGCTCGGCTTCTCGCACGTCGAGATCGGCACCATCACCCCGCGCCCGCAGCCGGGGAACGAGCCGCCGCGCCTGTTCCGCCTCGTCGAGCACCGCGCCCTCATCAACCGCATGGGGTTCAACAACGCCGGCGCCGAGGAGTGTGCGCGGCGGCTCGCCCGCGTGCCCCCCGCCGCGCGGATGGGGCCGGTCGGCGTGAACGTTGGCAAGAACAAGACGACGCCGAACGAGGACGCCGCGGCGGACTACCTCGCCTGCATCGAGCGGCTCCACGCCCACGCCGACTACCTCGTCGTCAACATCTCGTCTCCGAACACGCCGGGCCTCCGCCAGCTCCAGGAGCGCGAGCAGCTCGACGCGCTGCTGCGCGCGTGCGTGGGGCGCCTGCGCGAGCTCGCGCCCGGGAAGCCGCTCCTCGTGAAGCTCGCGCCGGACCTCTCGCCCACCGCGCTCGACGAGGCGGTGGACGTGGCCATCGAGGCGGGCGTGTCCGGGATCGTGGCGACGAACACGACCCTCTCCCGCGCGGGCGTCGAGCGCCACCCGCGCGCCACCGAGGCGGGCGGGCTCTCGGGGGCGCCGCTCGGGCCGCTCGCGACGACCGTCGTCCGGCGCTGCTATGCGCGCGCGGCGGGGCGGGTCCCCATCGTGGGCGCGGGCGGCGTGATGAGCGCCGAGGACGCGTACGCGAAGATCCGGGCGGGGGCGGCGCTCGTGCAGGTCTACACGGGCCTCGTTTACGGCGGGCCCGGCTTCGTGCGCCGGCTGAACGACGGGCTCGCGAAGCTCCTCGCGCGAGACGGCTTCCGCTCCGTCGCGGAGGCCGTCGGCGCCGACCACAGGCCGGGCGAGCGGGCGAGCGTCTGACCTATCCCTAGGTGTGGTGCCGACCCTCCAGGGGCAATTTCCCCTGGCAGGAGAGGGGCCACACATGTAGGGTCGATCGGTCCGGAGCACCGACTGGGTCGTTTGACGTGTGCTGACGCGACGCGTTACCTGGATGCTGTCGCGGGGGTTTGCCTGCTCCCTGGAACCCACCGACCGCCCAGGAGGACGACCAATGACCGAAGCTCAGAAGACGGACAACGGGAAGCTGAAGGTGCCGGAGTTCCTGCGAGAGCCGCTCGTCGCGGCGCAGGCGCGCATCGGGCTCATCGAGGAGGAGGCGCAGCGGGTTCTCAAGGACCTGGTGGTCCGGGGCCGCGCCGGAAGGAAGGACATCGAGGAGATCGTTCACCGCCTGTCGCGGCAGGACTTCTCGCTGCCCGAGGTGAGGCAGCGGCTCGAGAAGCTGCGCGACCAGGGCGCCGAGCGCGCCGCCGAGTGGCGCGACCGGGCCGAGTCGTTCCGGTCGGAGGCGCTGGAGCGGATGCTCGACCTGCAGTCGCGCGCGGTGCAGTTCCTCGGCGTCGCGACGCGCGACGAGGTCCAGGAGCTCTCGCGCGAGCTCGAGAAGCTCGCGAAGCGCTTCGAGAAGAAGGGCGCGCGCCGCGCCAGGCGGGCGAAGTCGCCCGAGGGGACTTAGGGATGCCGGACCTGCAGGAGATCTTCAAGGACGCCTGGTCCCACGCGCTCGCCGGCGTCAACGCCGCCGAGCAGGAGGCCGAGAAGGTGTTCGCGCGCGTCGCCGACGTGGCGGGCTTCTCGCCCGAGGACGTCCGGCGCCACGCGCGCGAGTTCGGCGAGCGGCTCGTCGCCCAGCGACGGGAGGTCGAGCGGACCCTCGACGACGCGATTCGCCGCGCCACGAGCCGGTTCCGCGTCCCCTCGCGCGAGGATCTCGACCAGCTCGAGAAGCGGCTCGAGGCCATCGCCGCGCGGGTGGAGGCGCTCGCCCAGGAGAAGGAGAAGAGCGCGCCGTGACCCCGCCGCGCCTCCACGGGCTCGTCGGAGCCGCGATCGCGGTCGGCCTCGCGGCCGCCGCGGTCGCGTTCCCGGGCGAGCTCGCGGAGGGGCCGCGGCAGCTCCTGCCCGCCGAGCCGGGGCCGGCGGCGTGCCTTTTGGGCTGCGACGCCGTCGGGTCCGCGGTCGGGCGGATCGAGCGGCAGCTCGGGGCCGAGATGCCGTCCCTCGGCGCGGACCGCCGCGGCGCGCTCGCCCGGACCATCGTGGCGGAGGCGCAGGCAGCCCGCATCGACCCGCTGCTGGTCCTCGCGCTCATCGAGGTCGAGTCGTCGTTCGACCCGCGCGCGCTCTCCGGCGCGGGCGCCCGGGGGCTCATGCAGCTCCGCGAGCCCACGATGCGCCGCGAGCTCCAGCGCGCCGGGCTCCTCCACCTCGACCTGCACGACCCGGCCGCCAACGTGGTCGCGGGCGTGCGCTACCTCCGCCGGCTGCTCGACGCGTTCGGCCGCGAGGAGGTCGCGCTCATGGCTTACAACGCCGGGCCGAACCGGATCCTCGGCTACCTGCGCGAGGGGGAGATCCCCGCGCGGTTCCACGCCTACCCGCGCCGCGTGCAGGCCCTGCACCGGAAGCTGCGGCGCAGCGCCGGGGGGACCGCCGTCGTCGCCGCCGCACCGCTCGCCGTGGCGCGCGTCCCGGTGGCCGCGGAGTAGCCGCTCGCGGGCGTGACCTCCCGCCCCGGAACGGTTAAGGATGGCCCGCCATGCGGGTCGACGAGATCTTCTTCAGCCTCCAGGGGGAGGGGACGCGAGCGGGGCGGCCCTGCGCGTTCGTCCGCTTCACCGGCTGCGATCTGCGCTGCGGCTACTGCGACACCACCTACGCGTTCCAGGGCGGGCGCGACATGACGCGCCAGGAGATCCTCGCCGCGCTCGGTCGTTACCCGACGCGCTTCGTGTGCCTGACCGGCGGCGAGCCGATGCTCCAGCGCGAGCTGCCCGAGCTCGCGCGCGCGCTCCTCGAGGGCGGGTACGAGGTCGCCGTGGAGACGCACGGGCAGCGGCCGCTCGAGGCGCTCCCGGCCGAGGCGATCCGCATCGTGGACGTGAAGACGCCCGGCTCGGGCGAGGAGGCGCGGGACCTCGCCTACCTCGACCGGCTGCGCGCGCACGACGAGGTGAAGTTCGTCGTCTGCTCGGAGGCGGACTACCGCTGGTCGGTCGAGGTCGTGCGCCGGCACCGGCTCGAGGGGCGGGCCGCGCTGCTGTTCTCGCCGGCGTGGGGCCAGGTCGCGCCGCGGGACCTCGCGCGCTGGATCCTCGAGGACGGGCTCGACGCCCGGCTCTCCCTCCAGATCCACAAGGTGATCTGGGGTCCCGACGCGCGCGGCGTGTAGGCGCGCGCTTTCTTGACCTGGGCGGCGGGCCGGGGCTAACAAGTCTGCGGATGCGTCCCTTCGCCCTCGCGCTCGCCGCGGCCGCGCTCGCGACGGCGCCGCCTGCCGCCGCCGAGCCGTCCCTCACCCTGAACGGCGTCGCGATCGACGGCGTCACGAGCCAGCGCTTCGAGAACGCGACGGTCGTCATCGACGCGCAGGGGAACGTCCACATCGAGGCGAAGGGCTACACGGTGCGCGTCGCCGGCGAGGCCACGACCCCGGCCGCCGCGGCCGTGCCTCCCCCCGCCCCCGAGGCCGGCGCCGCCGGCGCGCCCGCGCGGGTGACCCGGCGCTACTTCCTCGCGGCGGAGCACCCGGCCCCCTCCGGCCCGCAGTACGACCTCGCGATCTTCATCAACGCTCAGTGGATCCGGGAGGTGAAGGCGAACGAGCCGCAGGTGGTCATGGAGGTCACGCGCTACCTGCGCCCCGGAGCGAACCGCGTCGTGCTCGCGCCCACGCGGCGGAGCCCGGGCGACCAGCCCGCCGGCTCGCGCGAGGTGGCGCTCAGGGTGGTCATCGGCGAGGGGAACGTCGGCGGCGACCACGTGATGATCGACAACCCGCTCCTCGAGATGACGCGCAGCGCGGCGGACCTCGAGGACCGACCCGAGGAGCACGTCCTCGTGGCGCGCTGACAGGGGGCCACGTGTTCACTGCGGAGCCGAGCCTCAGCTGGGTCCAGACGACGCGCGAGCAGATCGTCGCGGTGGTGGAGAGCATCAACCAGGCGCAGGTGTCGATCCCTGGCAAGGCGGCGCAGGCCGTCTCCGCCCACCTGTGCGGGCTGCGCAACCCGAACGGCTCGTTCTCGATCTACGTCGCGCTCCACCTCCAGAAGTCCGGCGAGAACGTCGTCTACCTCCCCTCGCGGCGGCAGCTCACGACCGCGGACGAGTACCGCGAGATCGAGCTCGAGGGGCTGCAGTTCCTCGAGTCGATGGGCTTCATGCTCGACAACCTGAACTTCCGTAACCTCGCCGCGGACGTGCAGGAGCAGGTGCTCCGCCGCGTCCCGCTGTTCTCGCCGCCGCGCGCTCCCGCGGCCTCCGCGCCCTCCGCTTCGCCCGGGGCGCCCGGCGCGACCTCCGCCGCGCCCGACGCCGCCCGCGTGGCCCGCCTGCTCGCGTCCTTCTGATGACCCGATCTCTCGCCCTCGTCCTCCTCGCCGCGGCCGCGCTCGGCTGCGCTCACCGTCCGAGCGGCAAGCAGCGCCGCACCGCCGAGATCCACCACGACCTGGCGGTGGAGGCGTTCCGCGGCGGGCGGGCGCCCGACGCGCTCCGCGAGTACGACGCGGCGCTCGCGGTCGACCCCGGCTTTGCGGAGGCCCACCGCGGCCGCGGGCTGGTCCTCGACTTCGGGTTCGGCCGGCTCGACGAGGCCGAGCGCGCCTACCGCCGCGCGCTCGAGCTCCGGCCCGAGTACCCGGAGACGCACAACGATCTCGGCCAGCTCCTCGCGCGCACCGGCCGCTACGACGAGGCGCTGCGGGAGTTCGACCTCGCGCTCGGCGACATGACCTACCGCGAGCCGTACGTGGCGCGCTGCAACAAGGGCCAGGCGCTCTGGCGGATGGGGCGCCGGGAGGAGGGGCACGCCGAGCTCCGCGCGTGCCTCTCGCTCGCGCCGTCCTACTGCAAGGGGCGCCGGGACCTCGGGCGCATCTTCCTCGAGGAGGGCAAGATGACCGAGGCCGTCGAGGAGCTCGGCGCGTACGCGCGGAGCTGCGAGAAGACCCCCGACGCGCACCTCCAGCTCGGCCTCGCCCGCATGCGCGCGGGCGACCTCCCCGGCGCGCGCACCGCGTTCGAGCGCTGCGCCGAGCTCGCCCCCTCGAGCGCCGACGGCGAGGAGTGCCGCCGCAGCCTCACCCTGCTCGGCGAGTAGCCCGTGACCGATCCCGTCGACCCCACCGGAGCCGCCCCTCCCGACGTCCCCACCGACGACCCCGGCGCGTCCGCCGAGGAGCGGCTCGCCGCGTTCGGCCGCTGGCTCGCGCGGGAGCGCGAGCTGCGGGGCCTGTCCCGCGACGAGGTCACGCGCGCCACGAAGCTCGCGCCCGGCGTGGTCGAGGCGCTCGAGTCGGGCGAGGAGGCGCGCATGCCGCCGCGGGCGTACGTGGTCGGCTACCTCCGCAGCTACGCGATCGCGGCCGGCCTCGACGCGACCGAGGTGGTCCTCCGGTACGAGGAGGCGGCGGCCGCTTCCGCCGAGGCGGGCCCGCGCGGCGACGCGCGGGGAGTTCCCGCGGGCGCCTGGGTGGCGGCCGCCGTCGCGCTCGCCGCGGCGATCGCGGCGGCCATCGCCCTGCTGCGGTAGCGGCCGCGGCGCCCGGCGGGCCTGGCGCCCAGCCCGGTGAGGGGCTACGGTCCCTCCGTGCCGGATCGGCTGAAGCTCACCGCGCTCGTCCTGCGCGCCGTCGACTACGGCGAGTCGGACCGGATCGTGACGCTCCTCACGCACGAGCGGGGGAAGGTGTCCGCGTTCGCGCGCGCGGCCCGCGCGTCGCGCCGGAGGTTCGGCGGTGCGCTCGAGCCGTTCACGCTCGTCGCCGCGGAGGCGCGGGAGCGGGCCGGCTCGGACATGCTCGGGCTCGACTCCGTCGCGGTCCTGCGCGCGCACGGCGCGATCCGCGGCGACCTCGCCCGCATCGCCTGCGCCGGCTACGCCTCCGAGCTCGCGCGCGAGCTCGTGCGGGACCACGAGCCGCACGCCGAGCTCCTCGCCCTCCTCCTCGAGTACCTCGGCGCCCTCGACGCCGCGCCGGCGCGGCCGG
>NZ_JALCZB010000049.1:0-32546 GCF_022690745.1 Anaeromyxobacter sp. SG64
CCTCGTTCACTGGAAGCTCCTTGGACTCGCCGCCAAGCGAGGCCGTTGGTGTTTGGTCACCGAGGAGCTTCCACTTCCTTCTCAGCCTCCGCGAACTTCCGATTCACACATTCTTAGGGACACAACCGCTGCTCGACGGGCTCGAGGAGGGGATCCGCTGGTGGGCCCCGCTCCTCAACCTCTACCCGGGATACGGGCTCGGCTCTCTCGCGTCGCGTGACCCGCGCGGCGCGTGGCTCGCGGCGGCGGACTTTGCAGGCTCGACGCTCTTCTTCGCGGGCGTCCTCTCGGCGTTCGGGACCTCGCAGCCCAGCCGCAGCGGGTCCGTGCTCTTGGGGACGGGCGCGGCGCTCATCCTCGGCTCCCGGGTGGGGGGAGTGATCCTCCCGTTCACCTTCTCCGGCCGGCGCCACCGCGAGGCAGAGCGCGCGCTGCGGGCACTGCCGCCGCCCGTCACGGCGATGCCGGCCCTGCTCCCGATCGCGCCGGGACGCGGAGCCCCCGGCGCGGCCCTCGGCGTGGCGCTCCGCTATTGATTGGGAGGCGATCCTTCGACGCGGGGGCCGCTGCCTGCTCCACCGCGCGCAAGGTCCACGCCTGCGGCTCCAGGAGCTCTACGCGCCGGTCTTCCCGCCGAGGTAGGCCGCCTGCACCTTCGGATCGGACGCGAGGGTCGCGGCCGGGCCCTCGAGCACGATCCGGCCGACCTCCATCACGTAGCCGCGGTGGGCGAGCTTGAGCGCCGCGCGGGCGTTCTGCTCCACCAGCACCACCGTCACGCCCGTCTGCTCGTTGATCTCGCGCAGCGTGCGGAAGATGGCCTTCACGAGCAGCGGGGCGAGGCCGAGGGACGGCTCGTCGAGGAGGAGCACGCGCGGCTTCGCCATCAGGGCCCGCCCGATGGCGAGCATCTGCTGCTCGCCGCCGGAGAGGGTGCCGGCGAGCTGCAGCCGGCGCGTCTCGAGGACCGGGAAGAGCTTGTAGATCCAGGCGGCGGTGGCGGCGATCTCGTCCTTGTCGGAGCGGGTGAACGCCCCGAGGACGAGGTTCTCCCGCACGGTCAGCGTGCCGAAGATGCGCCTGCCCTCCGGCGCCTGGGCGATCCCGAGCCGCACCCGCTCGTGCGCCGGGATGCCGGCCGCCGGCTTGCCGTCGTAGCGGATCTCGCCGCCCGAGGGGCGCAGGAGGCCGCTGATGGCGCGGAGGGTGGTGGACTTCCCGGCGCCGTTCGCGCCGAGGATGCTGACGATCTCGCCCTGCCGGACGGCGAGGTCGATGCCGTGCAGGGCCTCGACGTTGCCGTACTTGACCCGCAGGCCGCGCGTCTCGAGGAGCGGCGCGTCCACTAGACCTCCTCCGTGCCGAGGTACGCCTCGATGACCCGCGGGTTCGCCTGGATCGCGGCCGGGGAGCCCTCGGCGATCTTCTGTCCGTACTCGAGCACCACGATGTGCTCGCAGGCCCGCATCACGAGGCTCATGTCGTGCTCGATGAGCAGGATGGTGATGCCGCGCGCCCGGATCCGGCCGATGAGGCCGATGAGCTCCTCGGTCTCCTGCTCGTTCATCCCGCCTGCCGGCTCGTCCAGGATCACGAGCCGCGGGTCCGCGGCGAGCGCCCGGGCGATCTCGAGGCGCCGCTGGTCGCCGTAGGCGAGGTTCTTCGCGAGCTCCATGGCGCGCCCGCGCAGGCCGACGAAGGCGAGCTCGTCCACCGCCCGCGCCGCGGCCTCGCGCTCCTCGCGGACCTGCCAGGGCGGGCGGAGGAGCGCGCCGAGCGCGCCGCTCCGCGTGCGGCAGTGGCGCCCGGCGAGGACGTTCTCGACGGCCGAGAGCTGCTGGAAGAGCCGGACGTTCTGGAAGGTGCGGGCGATCCCCGCCTGCACGATCTTGTGCGTCCGCATCCGGTCGATCGCCCGGTCCTGGAAGCGGATCGTCCCGTGGTCGGCGCGGTAGTTGCCGGTGATGAGGTTGAAGGTGGTGGTCTTCCCGGCGCCGTTCGGCCCGATGAGGCCGACGACCGAGCCTGCCTGGACGTCGAACGTGACGTCGCTCACGGCGGTGAGCCCGCCGAAGCTCTTCGTGACGCCGCGGACCTCGAGCAGCGCGCTCACGACGACGCTCCTGCCCGGCGCACGTCGGACTCCTTGAAGCGGAGGAGCCGGAACGGGAGGAGCCCCTGGGGCCGGACGACCATCATCACCATCATCACGAGGCCGAAGACGAGCATGCGCGCGCTCGCGAAGCCGCGGAACACCTCGGGGAGCACCACCACGAGCACCGCGCCCACGATGACGCCGGGGATGGAGCCCGAGCCGCCGAGGATCACCATGAGGAAGAGGACCACCGACTCCCAGAACCCGAACGACTCGGGGGAGATGATGGTCATCTTCGCGGCGTAGAGGGTGCCGGTCATGCCGGCCCAGGCGGCGCCGAGCGCGAAGGCGAGCAGGCGGTAGCGGGCGGTGTTCACGCCGCTGCCCTCGGCGGCGACGGGGTCCTCGCGGAGGTAGTTGAGGGCGCGGCCGAAGCGCGACTGCTCGAGGCGGTGGAACAGGAGCACGGTGACCGCCACGAAGGCCCAGATCAGGTAGAGGAACTCGTGCGGGCGGCGGATCTTGTAGCCGAACACCATCGGGCGGGAGATGCCGAAGATCCCGTTCGCCCCGCCAGTGAGCCCGAACACGTCGTTCACGAGCGCGATCCGCACGATCTCGCCGAGCCCGATGGTCACCACGAGCAGGTAGTCGCCGCGCAGGTGGACGACGGGACGGGCCACCAGCGCCGCGAAGACCGCCGCCACCACGGCGCTCGCCGGGAGCGTCCAGAGGATCGGGATCTGGTACCTCGTGTTGAGGATCGCGGCGGTGTAGGCGCCCACCGCGTAGAACGCCGCGTGCCCCATGTTGAAGAGCCCCGCGTCGCCGAGGATGAGGTTCAGGCTCAGCGCCAGGAGGACGTAGAGCCCGACGCTGTTCAGCACGTCGAGCCAGTACGCGTCGAGGAAGCGGGGCGCCGCCACGATGAACGCGGCCGCGAGGGCGTACCCGACCGCGAGGCGGGTGGTGGTCCGGGCCGCCATCAGACCTTCTCCGCCACGCGCTCGCCGAGCAGGCCGGACGGACGCACGATGAGGATGAGGATGAGCACGAGGAAGGCGAACGCGTCCTTCCAGGCGATGGAGAGGTAGGCCGCGCCGAGCGCCTCGACGACGCCGAGCAGGAGCCCGCCCACCATCGCGCCGGGGATGTTGCCGATCCCGCCCAGGATGGCGGCGGTGAACGCCTTCATCCCGTAGATCCAGCCCATCGTGAAGCTGATCTGGCCGTAGTAGAGCCCGACGAGGAGGCCCGCCCCGCCGCCGAGGGCGGGGCCGATCACGAAGACGATCGTGACCACCTTGTTCACGTCGATGCCCATGAGCCGCGCCGCGCCCTGGTCGATGGCGGCGGCCCGGATGGCGGTGCCGACCTTGGTCTTCTGCACGAACAGGTAGAGGGCCGCCATGATGGTGACGGACACCAGCACGACCGCGAGGCGCATCACCGGCATCTGCTGGCCGAGGAACGAGACCGTCGTCTGCGGGAGGACGTCCGGGTAGACCTGGTACCGGGCGCCGTAGACGAGCATGAGGGCGTTCTGGAGGAAGATCGAGGCGCCCAGCGCCGAGACCACCGCCGACAGGCGCGGCGACTCCCGCAGCGGCCGGTAAGCGGCCCGCTCCAGGATCACCCCGATGACGGCGACGAGCCCCATCACCATCACCGCCAGCACGACGAGCGCGAGCGCGAGGCCGAGGTGATCGTGGAGGAGGAACGACGTGAGGAGCGTCATCCCGAGGTACGCGCCGTAGGTGAAGAGGTCGCCGTGCGCGAAGTTGATGAGCCGGAGCACGCCGTACACCATCGTGTACCCGAGCGCGATCAGGGCGTAGATGCTCCCGACCGCGAGCCCGTTCGTCACCTGCTGGAAGAATTGCTCCATGAAGTCTGTCGGCTCCGGAGGTCGAGCGGGGCCCCTTGCGGCGGGGCCCCGCTCCGGGTTGCAGGACTACTTCTGCAGGACGAAGTTGCCGGCCGCGTCCACCGCGTACACGCGGTACAGCTCGCCGACCCGGTCACCCTTGTCGTTGAAGGCGATCTTGCCGGTGAAGCCCGGGAAGTCCTTGAGCTGGCCGACGAGGTACGCCCGCAGCTTGTCGGCGTCCGTCGACTTCGTCGCCTCGATGGCCTTCGCGACGACGCGGAAGCCGTCGCCGGCGAGGACGCCGTAGATCGAGCTCGGGGCCTCGCCATACTTCTTCTGGTAGCTCGCCACGTAGGCCTTGGCCTCGGGCGTGTCGAGGTCCTTCGGGACGGGCGGCGAGAGGAACTGGAACCCGGCCGCGGCGTCCTTGCCGGCGATCTTGACGAGGTCGGGGTTGTTGATCGCGTCGCCGCCGATGAACGGGACCTTCCAGCCCATCTGCTTCTTCTGCTTCAGGAGCAGGCCGGCCTCGGGGTAGTAGCCCGTGAAGAACACGACGTCCGGCCCGGCCGCCTTGAGGCGCGTGAGGATGGCCGAGTAGTCCTGCTCCTTGGGCGTGAGGGCGTCGAAGAAGGCGATCGGGATGTTGCGCTTCTTGAGGATCGCGGCGATCTCGTCCGCGAGCCCCTTCGAGTAGGCGGAGCTGTCGTGGAGCAGCGCGACCTTCTTCGCCTTCAGCTTCTCGAGGGTCGCGGCGCCGACGCGCCCCTGCTCGTCGTCGCGCGGGCAGGTCCGGAAGAAGTGCTTGAGCCCCTTCTCGGTGAGCCGTACGGCGGTGGAGCCGTTCGCCACCTGGATGACGCCGGCCTCGTCGAGGATGTTCTGGGTCGCCTCGGTCACCGCCGAGCCGTACGTGCCGATGACGGCCACGACGCCGCGGGTGGTGAGCCGCTGCGCGGCGAGGGCCGCGGTCCGCGGATCGCCGCCGTCGTCCTCCAGCACCACCTCGATCTGCTTGCCGAGCAGGCCCCCGCGCGCGTTCTGCTCCGCGGCGAGCAGCTCGACGTTGCGCTTCATCTCCTGGCCCTCGCTGGCCCAGGAGCCGGTCATCGGGGCCATCAGCCCGATCTTGACCGTGTCCGCCGCGCGGGCGGATCCGAATGCGAGCAGGGACATCGCGACAGCGAGTCTCATCGGCTTCGTCATGTGTCCTCCTTTGAACCCGGGGAGGCGACATCTCAGCACCAGTCGGGCGCCCTCCGGTAGCGGAAACGCGTGAGGGGGCCCGTTCCGACCGGCGGTCGCGGGGTCCGGGGGTCGTCATCCCCTCGCGCCCGAGCCCGGGGCGGGTTGGTTCCGCATCGCCCGCCAGGAGGGTTTCTTGTAGGTTGCGGCGCACTGCGTCGGGCGGCACGTCGCGGCCCGGCGGCTCAGGAGAACGAATGCAGGGCATCGGAACCGTCGTCAACGTCGGCGCCATCGTCGCCGGGACCGGGGTCGGGCTGCTCTTCGGCCGGCTGATCCCGGAGCGCGTCCGCTCGACCGCCATGGCCGCCATCGGGCTGTCGGTGCTCGGGGTCGGGCTGCAGATGGCCCTCGATCCGCGCGTCGACGCGACGAAGCTGGCCCACGCGGGCGCCGGGCCGTTCCACCCCAACCCGCTCGTCGTCATCGGCGGGCTGGTGGTGGGAGGGATCGCGGGCGAGCTGCTCCAGCTCGAGCTGCGGCTGGAGCGCTTCGGCATCTGGATGCAGTCCTTCGCGCGGCGGGCGCCCGCCACGGCGGGCCACGCCGCGCCGCAGGGCCATGACCTCGTCGAGGGGTTCGTGACGGCGTCCTTGCTGTACTGCGTCGGAGCCATGGCCGTGATCGGCTCGATCCAGGACGCCGCCGGCCAGCCCGACGTGCTGTTCGTCAAGGCGCTGCTCGACGGTGTCACCTCCATCGTGCTCGCCTCCACGCTGGGTCCGGGGGTGGGACTCTCGGTGCTGCCGCTCGCGCTCTACCAGGGTGGCATCACGGCCGCCGCGAGCGGCGTGGCCGCCTACCTCACGGTCCCGGTCCTCGCGACGCTCACCTCGGCCGGCGGCCTGCTCATCGCCGCGATCGGCCTCGATCTCACCGGCATCAAGCGGCTGCCGGTGGGCAACCTCCTCCCCGGCGTGTTCGTCGCGGCCGTGCTCGCCTACGTCGTGCCCTGAGCGGCGCACGCGCGCCGTTTCTTCACGCTGTGGCTGCCGTTCACGCTCCGGAACCGCCCGCCGTCACGGCGATTTCGGCGCGTTTTCACGCGCTGAATAGCGCTGCGCGGCGGCGCGTCGGCAGGGCATGAACGCGACGACGATCCGGCGGCCCAGGGCGCTCCTCCTCGACGACGACGCGAACGTGCTCCGGCTCCTCGGCGCGGCCCTGGAGGCGCGCGGCTTCGAGGTGCGCGCCGCGGCGGATGCGACGAGCGGCCTCGGCCTCCTCCTCGACGAGCTCCTCGACCTCGACGTGCTCGTCGTCGACTCCGCGCTGCCCGGCCGCGACGCCGTGTCGTTCGTCCACCTCGTCCGCCACGCCGGAGGCGAGCGCGACCTCGGCATCGTGGTCCTCGCCGCCGGCGCGGCGCGGGGGCTCTGCGAGCAGCTCCTCGCCCTCGGCGCCGACGCGGTCGTGGACCGCGCGCTCGGACCCGCGGCCGCGGCGGAGGCCGTCGGCGCGGTCGCCTCGCGGCGCGCGCAGCCGGCGCCCCTCCGGGCAGCGGACGAGGTGCACCCTGCGGCGCGCGGCACGCTCGTCGTCTCGACCGTCGCTGCGCCTGCGCCTCGCCAGCGGCTGGCAGATCGCCGTCGGGGTTTCACCCCTGCACTTCGGATCGCGTGCGCCACCGCGGGCGGCCTCGCCGCGGTCGCCGTGGCGCGGTGATCCGGTCGGGGGACCTTCGCCGCTACGCCGCCGCGCCTGCGAAGAACGCCTCGACGCGCTCGACGAAGGCGCGCGGGTGGCTCGCGTGCGGCACGTGGCCGGCGCCGGTGAAGGTGTGGCGCGTCGCATGCGGCAGCGCCGGGGCGAGCCGGTCCAGGATCGGGCCGAACAGCGGCGGGCTGCGGTCCCCCTGCGTGAGCAGCACCGGCCCGGGGAAGGCGCGGAGCGCGGAGAGGTCGAGGTCGAGCGCGTCGGGATCCTCGATCTCGGCGAGGAAGGAGGGCGCGTTCCGGAGGAAGGCCTCGCGCGCCGGCGGCGGGAGCCGGTCCCAGGTGCCCGGGCCGAGGGCGATCTCGTCGATGAACGTGCGCGCCGCGTCGGAGGGCCGTCCCGCGCGGAGGAACGCCTCGATGCGCGGGTACGCCTCGCGGAACGCGCGCAGGGCCGGCGCGGACGGGGCGTGATCGTCGAGCAGACGCACGAGGGGAGGCTCGTGCACGGCGAGCGAGCGGAATCGATCGGGGTGGAGCGAGGCCGTGCGGAGCGCGATCGACGCGCCGTAGGAGCTCGCGAGCACGTGCACGGGACCGAGGTGGAGCGCCTCGACGAGCGCGGCGAGGTCCGCCACGTGATCGTGGACCGTGGCCGGGCGGTCGCGGGCGGCGGAGCGGCCGTGGCCGCGCCGGTCGTAGGCGACGACTGCGCGCCGCTCGGCCAGCGCGGGCGCCACCGCGTCCCAGCCGTGGTGGTCGCCCCAGGAGCCGTGGACCAGCACGACGGGCTCGCCCGCTCCGCGAATCGTGTGGAACAGCCGCAACCCGCCCGCGTCGCTCGCCATCGCGCGATGGTAGCGCCGCCGCCGCCGGGAAGCACGGGAGGCGCGCGAGGCCCCGGCGATCGGTACTCCGCGGGCGCAGGACGCCGGTCGCGCATCACGCGCTCCCCTGGAACGACGGCGGGCCCGCGATCGCGCTCGCGGGCCCGCCGGGGTCACTGCTCGCTCCGCGTCTAGCCTGCGGTCGGCTCGTGGCTGAACATCGTCAGGATGGGCTCGCTGAGCTGCCAGGCGCGCCCGCCGCGGATGTAGCTCTCGAGCTGGTCGATGCTCCACTGCTTCTCCTCGACCACGAGGTCGACGAGGTCCAGCATGGAGATGACGCCCACGATCTCGCCGCCCTCCTTCACGGCGAGGTGGCGGGTGTGGCCGGTGCGCATGAGCTGGGCGCACTCGCGGTCGGTCGCCTGCGGCGAGACGGACGGCAGGTCGGCCCGCATGACCTGGCAGAGCGTCGTGTGGCAGGCGTGGGCGCCGCCGCCCATCGCGGAGACCAGGTCGCGCTCGGTGACGAGGCCGACGAGCTTCGCGCCGCGGCGGACGCCCACCGAGCCGACGCCGCGCTCGGCCATGAGGCGCGCGGCCTCCCGGCAGGTGGCGGACTCGTCGAGGGAGACGACGCCGCGAACGACTCGATTCTGGATGCAGGCCATGACTGGGTTTCCTCCGCGGGCGCGGCCGGGGGAGGAGGGGCCCGGTGCGCCACGTCGAGCATCATGGGCGCGGCCGCCGCGAACGCGTCGTCGCAAGAATGGATGAGCCATAACCTCCGCTGATGGACCGCTCCTCGGAACCGCGGTCCCCTGATATGCTCGCCGCCGATGAGCAGGCTCGACCCCAGGAAGCTCGAGACGTTCCGCGTCGTCGCGCAGACGCGGAAGATCTCCGCCGCGGCGAAGCTCCTCCACCTCTCGCAGCCCGCGGTGACCGCGCAGATCCGCGCCCTCGAGGAGGAGTGCGGGCGCGCCCTGCTGCTCAGGTCTTCGAAGGGCGTGGCGCCGACCGACTGGGGATTGCGGCTCCTCGAGGCGGCGAAGCAGGTGCACGAGGTCCTCGGCGCCGTGGAGACGGAGTTCCAGGGAGAGACCGCCGTCGGCGAGGAGGTGGTGATCGGGGCGAGCATGACGACCGCCGCCTACGTCGTGCCCCCGCTCGTGGCGGGCTTCCGCGCCATCCACGGGCGGGTGCCGTTCCGCATCCAGGTGAGCAACACGGCGCGCGTGCTCGAGTGGGTCGCCGAGGGGAGGGTGCCGCTCGGGATCGTCGAGGGGCGCCAGCGCTCGCCGCGCGTTCACCTCGAGCCCTACCTCGAGGACGAGCTCGTGGCCGTCGCGGCCAGCGCCGCGCGCGATCTCTGCGGCATCGCGCGCGCCGCGGATCTCGCGAAGGTCCCGCTCCTCCTGCGGGAGCCGGGCTCCAACACCCGCGCCGTCGTCGAGGAGGCGCTGACGCGCGTGCTGGGATCGCGGCTGGTGCGCCGCTCGGAGCTCCTGTTCGGCTCGAACCAGTCCATGAAGATGGCGGCCGTGGCCGGCCTGGGCGTCGCGTTCGTGTCGCGCTGGAGCGTGCAGCTCGAGGTCGCCGCCGGGACGCTCCGCGTGCTGCCGCTGCGGGACCTGCGCCTCGTCCGGTCGTTCTCGTGGGCCACGGCGTCGCGCCAGCTCCACGGATCCGCCGGCCGCTTCGAGGCGTGGGCGCGACGCAACCCGCCGGCGCGACCGTAGGAGGTCTCGGGCACAGTGCCCTTCGGTGTTCGCCTGCGCGGGTCTCACGCGGCGGGCGCGGGGTGAGTAACGATGCAGCGTCGTCTGCGCGCCGGGCAGGGAGGCCGCGATGAGCGCGAACGAGCCGGTCCTCGTGGCGGCGGTGCAAGCCCTCGAGCTCTCGCTCCCCGGCGGCCCCTCACCGGGCGTCGCGACGCCGGACGCCTGGGCCACGCGCCGCGACGCCGCGCAGGCGGCGGCGATCGTCGCTGGGGTGGTGGGCGTGCCGGCGCTGGTCGCGGCGGCCGCCGTGCTGGCGCTGTTCGCGATGACCGCGGTGGTGCTGCTCGCGCCGGTCGTCGCGGCGGTGCTCACGTGGGTCGCCTGGAAGGCGAACCGGCCGGCGCGGCGCTGATCCTCCGGGGGCGCGGCTACGCCTGCCGGGAGCGTGGCGCGGCCGCGAGCAGCCGCTCCAGCGTCTCGACCGCGACCGGCTTCGCGAGGTGCCGGCTGAAGCCCGCGTCCGCCGCGAGCCGCCGGTCCTCGGGCAGCGCGTAGCCGGTCACCGCCACGAGGAAGGTCGCGCCGAGCGTCGGGTCCGCGCGGATCGCGCGCGCGACCTCGTAGCCGCTCATCACCGGCAGGCCGATGTCGCAGAGCACGACCTCCGGCCGCAGCGCGCGGGCCCGCTCCACGCCGGCGGCGCCGTCGTGGGCCACCGCGACCTCGTGACCCCACATGAGCAGCAGCTCGCGGAGGGTCTCCGCCGCGTCGACGTTGTCCTCGATGACGAGCACGCGCAGCGGGCCAACCGCGGCGACCGGCGCCGGCGGCTCGTGGCGCGGGCTGCCGCCGTCCGGCGGCGCGAGCGGCAGGCGGACCACGAGCTCCGCGCCGCGGCCGGCCCCACCGCTGCGGGCCTCCACGGACCCGCCGTGGAGCTCGACGAGCCCCTTCACGAGCGAGAGCCCCAGGCCCAGCCCGCCCCGCGAGCGGTGCAGGCTGTCGTCGGCCTGGGTGAACGGCTCGAACACGCGGTCGAGCATCTCGACGTCGATGCCGGCGCCGTCGTCCCGCACCCGCAGCAGGATCCCCGCCCTCGCGCCCGTGTCGCGCTCGAGCGTGACCTCGACGTGGCCGCCGCGATCCGTGAACTTCGCGGCGTTCTGCAGCAGGTTCCCGATCACCTGCGCGACGCGGGTCGCGTCGGCGTCGAGCCAGGCCGGGCCCTCCGGGAGGCTGACCTCGACCGCGATCTCGCGGGAGGCGAACAGCGTGCGGTGGTCCTCGACGGTCCGGCGGACCAGGTCGCCGAGCTCGACGCGCGATCGCCGGAGGAGGATCTTCCCGCGCGTGATGCGGGTCACGTCGAGCAGGTCGTCCACGATGCGCGTCAGGTGCACGACCTGACGATCGAGGATCGCCCTCGCGCGCGCGGCCTCGTCTCCGCAGGGGTCCACGCGCGCGAGCAGCGACAGCGCGTTGCGGATCGGCGCGAGCGGGTTCCTGAGCTCGTGCGAGAGCACGCCGAGGAACTCGTCCTTGCGGCGGTCCGTCTCCCGCAGGAGCGCGTTGCTGCGGCGCAGCTCCTGCTCGGCGCGGTCCACCCTGTCCTTCTCCTCGAGGAGCCTCCGCTGCGTCCGCTGGAGCTGCCGGACGGCGGCGACGATGGCGAGCGACGCGACGGTGAACGCGGCGAGGCGCGCGACCTCCTGGTGCGAGCGAAAGGGCTCCTGGAAGAATCTCCAGAAGCCGAGGCCGACGATCGCGGTGAACGCCAGCGCCGGCCCGGGCCCGAGGAAGTACACGACGAGAGAGACGCCCGCGACGGGGAGGCTGAAGACGAAGCCGTGGAGGAGATCCTCGAGGGCGCCGCTCGCGGCGAGCAGGGCCGCGGCGCAGCCCACCGCGAACGCGTACCGGAGCGCGTGCGCGCTCCAGGTCGGCGGCTCGTCCGGGTGGACCTCGGGCGGCTCCTCCACGGGCGGCGAATGCAGGTCCGGCGCCTGCGCCGAGCGCTCCGCCGCGATGGGCGCCGACGGCGCTGCAGAGTGCGCATGCCTCGTCATGACCGTTCAACGGACCGTACCATCTGCGCAGCCAGACGAGAGAGAGGGGTCCCGCGAGACGATCCCCTCCAGGGCCGCAAGGCAGGTCGATCCTGGACCGGCGAGCCGGGCGAGTGCGGCCCGACTCGGGGGAGACGGGGTCTCGCCTCGAGGTGCCCTCGAAGGCTCGCGCGGCTAAGAAGGGCGGGAGGAGGGACGAGCCATGTTCGCGACGACGATTCGCTTCACCCTGCCGGCGGACACGGACTGGGAGCGGCTCCGGCAGATCGCGATCCGGCGCGCGTTCGATCTGTATCGCGGGATGCCTGGGCTCCACGCGAAGGCGTTCATCTTCGCGCCGGAGCGGGGCGAGTACGGCGGCAACTACGTGTGGGAGACGCAGGACGACGCCGAGGCGTTCCTGCGCTCCGACGCCTGGCGCACGGCGATCTCGATGTACGGGGAGCCGCGCGTCGAGCGCGCGGAGATCTGCGCGTACGTCGAGGACGGCGACCTGGTGTTCCCGCCGGACTACGACCTCATGCCCTCCGTGTCGCAGGGCGAGGGCGCCTCACCGAGCCCCCCGGCCTGACCCGCGTCCGGGAGGGTTCACCAGAGCTCGGCGAGCAGGTCGCGCCACGCCGCGCGCTCGCGGGCGGGCTCGACGAGCGGGCGCGCGCGCTCCACGCCGGCCCGGAGGGCGGCCGCGAGCGCGGCGTCCTCCTCCGCGCGGAGGAGCAGCTCCGCGAGCGCGCCGGCGTCGCCGACCGGGAAGAACCCGGGGTAGTCCGGGCCGAGCACGCCCACCGACCCGTCCACGCGCGTGGAGAGCACCGGTACGCGCGACGCGAGCGCCTCCGAGACGGCGTTCGAGCCACCCTCGAGCCGCGAGGTCACGAGGAGCAGCGCGCTGCCGGCGAGCGTGGCGAGCGCGTCGGAGCGGCGGCGCTCGCCGAGCCAGCGGTAGCGGCCGTTCTCCTCCGTCTCGAGCCGGGCGCGCGTGTCCGCGCCCGGGTCGAGCGCGGCGCCGAGGTGGACGAGCTCGACGCGAGAGCGGGCCGGGAGGCGCCGCACCGCGTCCGCGGCGAGGAACGCGTCCTTCACCGCGCGGATGTGCGCGAGCAGGCAGACCCTGAACACGCCGGGCGGCGCCGGCGCCGGCCTGGCGGGGTGCGCCGACTGGAAGATCGTGCGCGCCTTGTGCCGGACCTCGGGCGGCAGCGCCTCCATCCCGAGCGGCTGGAGCAGGGTGAGGCGCGTCGCGAGCTCGAGCGAGCGGCGGGCGAGGGGCGACGCGGGGAGATCCTGGTACAGGTCCGTCCCGGCGAGCCCGACGACGAGCGGCGCGTCGGGCCTGGCTTCCCGGTACCGCACGACGGACGGGTGGCTCTTCGTGGCGTGCAGCGCGACGAGGAGGTCGCACCGCTGGCCCGTCCAGGCCTCGGCGAGCCCGACGTGGTGGCCGAGCGCGCGGAGCTGCCCGGCCCAGCGCAGCGCGGTCACGCGGTTGCCCTTGTGCGAGCCGCGCGGGGCTGGGGTGGTGACGAGGATGTTCACGGGGTCCGTCGCCTCGGGGATGCCGTCATGCGGCGCACGTGCGGAATCCGGCCCAGAGGTCGCGTCGATCGGGCGTGTAGAAGTTGCGGAAGGTGTTCGAGACGAGGCGCGCCGGGGTGGCGAAGCTGCCGCCGCGCAGCACCTTGTGCGTGCCGAACCAGGGCTGAGAGTACTCGCGATACGGGTCGGGCGAGAAGCCGGGGTAGGGCACGAAGTCGCTCGCCGTCCACTCCCAGACGTTCCCCACGAGCTGCCGGCAGCCGAAGGCGCTGTCTCCCGCGGGGAGCGCCGCGACGTCCACGGCGTGCAGCCGGCGGGCGCCGAGGTGCGCGCGGCGGGGGTCGGGCGGCGCGTCGCCCCACGGGAAGCGCCGCTTCGTGCGCGAGAGGCGACCGTCGGACCCGGGCTCGCCCGCGGCGGCCGCCTCCCACTCGGCCTCGCTCGGGAGCCGCCGCCCGGCCCAGCGGCAGAAGGCCTCCGCCTCGAACCAGCTGACGTTCACTACCGGTCGATTCGGCTCCAGCGGCACCCACCGGTCGAAGTCGCGCCGGACGAGCTGCCCGTCCCTGCGCTCCCAGTAGGCGGGCCCGTCCACCCCCGCCGCCGAGCGCCAGCGCCAGCCCGCCTCGCTCCACGCCTCGCGCCGGCGGTAGCCGCCGTCCTCCACGAACTCGGCGAAGCGGGCCTGCGTGACGGGCGCCCGGGAGATCCGGAAGGGCGCGAGCTCGACGGGGTGCGCCCACTTCTCGTTGTCGAACACGAAGCCGTCCCCGCGCTCGGCGCCGAGCCGGAGCTCGCCCCCCGGCACGGCGACGTCCCCCGGCAGATCGCCGGTCTCCCGGGGCGCAGCGGGCGCCTCGCCGGAGAGCGGAGGCGGTGCGTACCCGAGCGTCTGTCGCGTGAAGGCCATCGCCTCGAAGTGCATGTCCTCGTGGAAGACGCTCAGCGCGACGAAGTAGGGGTCCGCCTCGCCGCGCGCGGCGAGCGTCGCCACGCGCGTCTCGACGTCCCGCAGGTAGGCCGTGGTCTCGGCGAAGCCGGGCAGCGGGAGGTCCCAGCGCGTGTCGTGCGCGACGGCGGACGAGTCGTAGAGGGCGTCGGCGTCGGCGCGGAGAGGCGCGCTGCCGGCCGCGTGGCGCAGCACCCAGCGCTCCTGGAACCAGGCGACGTGCCCGAGCTCCCACAGGGGCGGGTTCACGATGGCGAGCCGCGGCCCGAGGAGCTGCGCCTCGGACAGCGCCGACGCGAGCTCCAGGGTGCGACGCCTGGCTTCGGCGATGGATCCGACGAGCCGGTGCGTCCTCATCCGGGAGATGTAGCGCGCCTGTGGCCGCCGGGCTCGGAGAGCCCTCGCTTGGGGTCAGGCGAGCAGGAGCCTGCGCCACGCGTCCGCGAGCCAGACCTCGAACCGCTCCGGCGACCAGCCCCGATCGCCGACGAGCAGGAGGTAGAGCTCGGGCGCGTTCGTCGCCCAGATGACGTCCGCCGCCTCGTCCACGCCGAGCGCGGGCCGGAGCGCACCGGTCTCGGCGAGATGCGCGGCGAGCAGGCGCATGTTCCGCGCGCGGCGCGCCGAGATCTCGCTCCAGAGCTCGGCCACCTCGGGGTGCGCGGCCGCGGCCGCCTGGATCGCGCGCACGAGCGGCGCGAGCCGCTCGTGGATGCGCCGGATCGCGGCGGCGTAGAGGGCGAGCTTGCGGGCGGGGTCCGGCTCCGCCTGGATCGCGCGCACGTAGTCCCGCTGCTCCGCCGGCACGGGCGCGTCGACGCCGGAGATCGCGCGCTCGAGCAGGAGCCGCATGAGCGCGGGCTTCCGCCCGACCGAGGCGTAGACCGTGTCGAGCGCGACCCCGGCCTCGCGGGCGACGTCCGCCATCGCGGTCGCGCCGTAGCCGCGGCTCGTGAACAGCCGCTGGGCCGACTCGAGGATGTCGTGCCGGGTCCGCTCCGCGGCCTCGCGGCGACGCGTCGCGTCGTAGCGCCTGCGCTTGCGCCGAGGTCCCATCGTCACTACCTCGAAGATTAATCCGAGGTCGCTTCGGATGAAAGGAAGGCGCTCCATGGCGTACGCGTTCACGCAGGACGTCCCCATCGGCATGGAGGTCTACCGGCAGATCCGCGCGGAGCTCGGCGACCGGCCGCCGCCCGGACTCGTCGTGCACGTGGTGATCGAGCTGGAGAAGGGCCTCCGCTACCTCGACGTGTGGGAGTCGCAGGAGGCGCACCGACGCTTCGTCGAGACGACCCTCCACCCGATCGTCGCGCGCGTGCTCGCGCGGGCAGGCGTCGCGCGCGCGGGGGAGCCCACGACCCAGCCGATCACCGTGCGGGAGGTCTGGGCCGGCGCGCCGCTCCCGGCCTGACCCGCCGGCGGCGATCACGCCGGCCGCTCGAGGGCCTCCGCGAGCGCGAGCAGGAGCGCCGCCCCATCCCCGCGCCAGGCGGCCCCGTGCATGCACGCGAGCGTGCGCGGTGAGGTCGCCGCGAGCCGCTCGAGCGTGGCGCGCGTCGCGGGGGCGTGCGCCCAGTAGTCGAGCGCGCCGCGCAGCGCCTCGGAGGGCCCGAGGATGTCCTCCTCGGTGAGCGGAGGGGGGCTCGCGCCTGGCTGGGTGAAGAGGTCGCCGCAGAGGAGCGTCCGCGTGGTCGTCTCCGAGAGGAACCCGCAGTCCCAGCCGTGAGGCACGTGGGGCGCGTCGTGCCACACCACCTCGTGACGGCCGAGCGACAGCCGCTCGCCGTCGGGGAGCGGGCGCGGCGGGCGGATCGCGAGGTCGCCGACCGAGGTCATCGCGCCGATCGTGCTGCAGGCGGCCTCTGCCTGCGGGGCCGCGGCGAGGAGCTCGTTCAGCGCGCCACACTCGTCCTGCTCGAAGTGCGAGAAGGCGATCCAGCGGAGCCGCTCGACGGGCATGACCCGGGCGATCGCGGCGCGGACCGCCGGGAAGAGCCGGCGGAGGCCGGTGTGGAACAGGAGCGGCGCGTCGTCCACCACGAGGTACTGGTTGAAGGTGAAGCCGCCCGGGATGGCCGGGACGGAGGTGCTGATCCGGTGGATGCCGTCCGCGATCTCGTCGATGCGGGTCTCGAGCTCGCTCATCTCGCGCTCCCCCTCGCCGCCGCCTCGCGGCGGCCGCTCATGGCCGCGGAGCGAGGCGTCGCTCGGTGGACGCGTAATGGCGCGCGCCCGTGCGAGCACGGTCGAGCGCCTCGTTTCGCTCGGGGGGCGGAGCCCCGGACGCGCCGGAGGGTCCGCAGGGAGCCGTCGCTCTCCGGAGGGGGCTCGCCGTCCGGTCTCCACCGGGGACCTGGCCGGCGGGCGGACGGTCCGGCGATCGGATGAGGACCGCAGGCCGGCCCGCGTCGCCGCGAGCCGGCCTGCGCGCCCTCGTTCGTGGCTACGGCACCACGTTCACGTCGTCGTTGCCGGCGATCGCCTGCCCCAGGTAAGTGCGCCCCTGGAGCGCCGCGGACGTGGACGTCGTCGTGAGCTGGAGCGCCTCGGTCTGGACCTGCACGACGAGGTCCAGGAGCCCGTCACCGTTCACGTCCTCGGCGGACGCGGAGGGCGTCCCGTTGCCGCGCAGGACGATGGGCGAGCTCGCGAGCGTCACGGTGAGCGGATCCACCGTCGTCGCGTCGAACATCGGGCTGCTGAGGATGGCGACCGGCACGACGCCGTTCGAGCCGAGGTTGATGCTGTTCGGGGAGCTGCCCGGCTTGATGTCCACGCCGACGATGATCGTGCTCGCGGAAGGGAGGACCGAGATCGACCCGATCGTGATGATGTTGTTGCCGTTGTTCGACTCCGCGACCCGGTTGTCCCAGTCGATGAGGCCGATCACGGGCCACGAGAGCGGCACGAAGTCCGCGGGGAGGGGCGTCGGGATGGTCAGCGTGACCTGTGCCCCCGCGGCGAGGCCGGGCACGGAGACGTAGCCGAGCCACCAGTCGTCGTCCGACTCGTCGCAGGTGGTGCGGCGCGTGCAGACGTTGCCGTCGCGCGTGAGCACGATGCTCACGCTGAACGCCTTCGAGTCCCCGGCGCCCTGGTTCACGATGGTGACGGTCACCGGGACCGTGTCGCCCTGCGCGGCCGAGGCGGGGAACGAGACCGGCCCGAAGGTCAGGTCCGGCAGGCCGATGGTGAGCGGCCGGGAGGTGGAGTTGTTGGACTCGTCGCTCTCCGGGACCGCCCCGGTGCCGTCGGCGGTGGCGCGAATGAGGTACGAGCCCTCCGTGAGGTTGGACGGGAGCGTGTAGGTGGTGCTCACCGTCTGCTGCCCGCCGGCCGCGAGCGCGCCGACCTGGAAGTTGCCGAGCGACACCAACATCGTGCCGGTGCTGGCAGAGACGAGGGTGAGCGAGAGGGCGGACGGATTCGCGTTCCCGGCCCCCTGGTTCACGACCGTGGCGCTCACGGTGATCGTCTGGAGCGTGCCGGCGGCGGACGGCGCCGCGACGGAGGAGACGGCGAGATCGGGGGCGTTGACCTGGATCGCCACCGCGGCGGTGTCGTTCGCCGGATTCGGGTCGAGCACGCCGGCGGCGGAGGCCGCCCTGACGATGAGGTACGCGGGGCCGGAGACGGCGGCGGCGTAGGCGGAGACCGTGCAGTTCGCCGTCAGCGTCTGCTCGGCGCCGGGGTCGAGGGTCGCGAGGGCGGAGGTGCAGGTCTGCACGTCGTTGGAGGAGAGGACCGGATCGCTGGAGAGGTAGCCGTACAACCAGACGTACCCCTGCGCGCCCGGGCCGACGTTCCGGACGGTCACCGCGTAGGAGAGCTGCTGCAGGGTGCTCGCGGCCGCCGGGGCCACGATCCCGGTCACCGCGAGATCCGAGCTCATGGCCTGGAAGCTCTGCAGCCGATCGTTGCCGGAGTCGGCGACGACGACGCGGGCCCCGCCCCGGTCGAACGCGATGCCCGAGGGCGACGCGAGCTGGCCCGCCTCCGCGCCCGGCGTGCCGAACGCGGTCTCGAAGGCGCCGGACGGCGCGAAGACCTGCACGCGGGCGTTGCCGCTGTCCGCCACGTAGACGTTGCCGCCGGCGTCCACCTCCACGCCGGTGGGCCGCTGGAGCTGCCCCTCGGCGGTGCCGGTCCCGCCGAAGTCGAAGACCCCGTTCCGCGAGGCGACGATCCGGTCGTTCCCGGTGTCCGCGACGTAGATCGAGCCGTCGGGGCCGAGCGCGATGTCGGTCGGGGAGTCGTACTGGCCCGGTCCGCTGCCGTGGCCGCCGTTCGGGACCGGCGGGAAGTCCTGTCCGTAGTCGGCGAGCATCATGACCGCGATGCGGTGATTCCCGGTGTCCGCGACGTACAGGAACATGTCGTCGCACGCGACGCCGTGCGGAGCGTTCATGCCCCCGTACACGGCGGAAAGGTTCCCGGCCGTGTCGAACACCTGGACGCGGTTGTTGTTCGTGTCGGCGACGAAGACGGTCGGCTCGCAGACGGCGATGCCGGTCGGGCCGTCGAGCTGCCCGTTCGCGCTGCCGAGGCTCCCCCACGCGCGCAGGAACTGGCCGTCGCGCGAGAAGACCTCCACGCGCGCGTTGGCGGTGTCGGTCACGTAGACGTTGCCGGCGCTGTCCACCGCCGCGCCCGAGGGCGCGTCGAGCTGGCCCGCGCCCGCGCCGGAGCTGCCGATCTGGGCGATGAAGTCGCCGGGCGCCGCGGAGGCGGTGCCGGCGAGCGCCAGCGCCGCGAGGTAGACCATCCATCGAGAGCTCATCGTCGAGACCCCTTTCGCGCGCCGCCCTTGCGGCGCCTGCCGACGTTCACGGTCGGTGTCCGGCGTATACCGTACCTGCTCTCACGGACGCCTACCCCGAACGCGTTTGCTGTGGGTCAATGTTCGCGCACCGTGCGGCGAAAAGCCGCGCCGTCCCGACGCGCGACTTTGCCCCCGGACAACCGCTGGAAGAAGGCGGGCGAGCGCTCGACAGAGCAGGGTGGCCGCCCGATCAGGCAGGCGCCCGTTCCCGCGCCCGTTGCCCTTGCGCCGCGCGCGTCGAGTCGCCACGGTTCGGCGAAGGGGGCGACGAACCGTGATCCAGCAGCAGGAAGCTCAACCGGGGGCCGAGACCTCGACCGCCGGAGTCGAGGAGCACGAACCGCGCCTCGACCCCCGAGCGAGCGTGCTCGTGGTGGAGGACGAGCACGAGCTGCGCGAGCTCATCGCGCGCTGGCTCGAGAGCAAGAGCTACCACGTGGTCGAGGCGGCCGACGGGCAGGACGCGGTCGAGCTGCTCGAGGCGGGCCTCGAGCCCGACGTGATCCTGCTCGACCTGACGATGCCGCGGATGGACGGTCGGGCCTTCCTGGACTGGCTCCGCTCGGAGCCCAAGCACCGCGACCGACGGGTGATCGTCGCGAGCGCCTACCTCGAGGACGAGCCGGCCCTCGACGCGGACCGGACCTTCGCGAAGCCGTTCCGGCCCGACCTGCTCGAGCGCGAGCTCGCGCGGCTCGTCTCCGGAGATTGAAGCCCGCTACCCGAGATACGCCGCGAGCAGCCGCTCGTCGCGGCGCAGCTCGGCGGGGGTGCCCTCGATGGCGATGCGGCCGCGCTCCATCACGTAAGCGTAGTCGGCCACCTCGAGCGCCGTCTTCGCGAACTGCTCGACGAGCAGCATCGTCATGCCCTCCGCCTTGAGCTGGCGGATCGTGCGGAAGACCTCCTGCACGATCACCGGCGCGAGCCCCATCGAAGGCTCGTCGAGCAGCATCACCTTGGGCCGTGCCATCAGGGCCCGGCCGATGGCGAGCATCTGCTGCTCGCCGCCCGAGAGGGTCCCGGCGAGCTGCCTGCGCCGCTCGCGCAGGCGCGGGAAGAGCCCGTACACGCGCTCGAGATCGGCCGCCGCCCGGCCGCGGAAGCCGAAGAAGCGCGGCAGCCGGCCGTAGGCGCCGAGGAGCAGGTTGTCCTCCACGCAGAGCGTGCCGAACACCTTGCGCCCCTCCGGCGCGTGCGCGAGCCCGAGCCGGGCGATCCGCGACGCCGGGAGGCCGCCGACGGGCTCCCCGTCGAGGAGCACGCGGCCGCGCGCCGGCCGGATGAGCCCCGAGATGGCGCGCATCGTCGTGGTCTTGCCCGCGCCGTTCGCGCCGATGAGCGCGACCACCGTCCCGGGCTTCACGGCGAGCGAGGTCCCGAGCAGCACCTCGCTCAGGCCGTACCCCGCGTACACGTCCTCCACGAGCAGCATCGCGCTCTCCCTCACGAGATCCGTGCGCCGGCGGGCGGCGCGGGCAGGGCGGCGTCCCCGACGTTGCCGAGGTAGGCCTCGATGACCTTGGGGTGGCGCTTCACCTCGTCGGGCGAGCCCTCCGCGATGAGCTTGCCGCCGTCGAGCGCGGTCACCACGTCGCAGAGCTGCGTCACCACGTCCATGTGGTGCTCGATGAGCACGATGGTCACGCCGCGCTCGCGGATCCGGCGGATGACCTCCACCTGCTTCACCACGTCCGGGTGGGCGAGGCCGGCGGCGGGCTCGTCGAGGATGAGGACCTCGGGCTTCCGCGCGAGGGCCCGGGCCATCTCGAGGAAGCGCTGCGCGCCGTAGGTGAGGTCCTTCGCGGGGGTGCGCGCCTGCTCCCGCAGCCCGACGAGCTCGAGCAGCGCCAGGGCGTCGGCGCGCGCGCGCCGGTCCTCCGCGCGGCCGAGGCCGAGCAGCACGAACGGCAGGGGGGCCCGGTACACGCCCGTGAGCGCGACCATCACGTTCTCGAGCGCGGTGAGCCCGGTGAAGAGCTGGAGGTTCTGGAACGTGCGGGCGACGCCCGCCCGGGCGACGCGGACGAGGCTGCCGTGGGGGAGCGGGCTGCCCCTGAGCAGCGCCTCGCCCGAGGTCGGCGTGTAGAGGCCGGAGATCACGTTCACGAGCGTGCTCTTGCCGGAGCCGTTCGGGCCGATGAGGCCGTGGACGTGCCCGGCGCGCACCGCGAGGGAGACGCCGTCGACCGCCTTCACGCCGCCGAAGTGCCGCCGGAGGTCGCGCAGCTCGAGGAGCACGGCGCCGTCGGCGAGCCGGGCCGGGAGGACCTCGTCGAGGGGCGAAGGGGGCGGGAGCGGCGGCGGGGCGATGCGGAGGAGCTGCGCGAGGAAGCGGGTGGCGAAGCCCATGAGCCCCTCGGGCAGCCCCACCACCACCGAGAACAGCATCAAGGCGAAGATCGCCTTGCGCCAGTCCTCGGTGTTCTCGACGACGAGCCCGCCCACCACGAGCGCGGAGGTCGCGACCACCGGGGCGATCGCCTGGAACGGCCGCATCGTGCGCCGGAAGAGCCCGCGCGCGCCCGCGGCGAGGGCGACGGCGAGCCCGAGCGCGGAGAACGCCTGGAAGAGCGTCCGGTTGGAGAGCAGGTTCGGGAGGAGCGCCACGAGCGAGGCGCCCACGAACGCGCCCCACAGGCTCTTCCTCCCGCCGAGCACGACCCCGAGCAGCAGGATCACCGTGAGCTCGTACACGAAGCTCTGCGGCTGGAGGTACTGGAAGTTGAACGCGTAGAGCGCGCCCGCGAGGCCGCCGAGCCCGGAGCCGAACGCGAACGCGGCGACCTTGTGGCGGTAGGTGCCGACGCCCATCGCGTCGGTGGCGATGGGGCTGTCTCGCAGCGCCTCGAACGCGCGGCCCCACTGCGACGAGAGCAGGTTCCGCATCGCGATCCAGACCATCGCGAGGAGCGCCACGCACATCCAGTAGAACGCGCGCGCCCCGAGGGCGTGGCCGAGGAGCGGCGGGCGGGAGAGGCTGAAGCCCTGGGCGCCCTGCGTCAGCCACTCGAGCTCGTTCAGGGCGGTGGTCGCGAGCGCCGTGAAGCTCAGGGTCGCGAGCGCGAACTGCGGCCCCTCGAGCCGGAGCGCCGGGAGCGCGAGGAGCGCGCCGAGCACGAAGCACACGGTGGGCGCGACGAGGAGCGCGCCGACCAGGCCCAGGCCGGTGTGGGTGACGACGATCGCGGCGGCGTACGCGCCGAGGCCGAGGAACGCCGCCTGGGCGAGGTTCACCTGGCCGAGGTAGCCGACCGTGACGTCGAGGCCGATGAGGAGGATGCCGTAGATGGCGAGGAGCGTGAGGAGCCCGAGCGCGTACGGGCTCGCCACGGCGAGGGGGAGCGCCGCGAGGGACGCGAACAGCAGGAGCTCGGCACCGCGGACGAGGAACAGCCGTTTCCACATGGCGCGAGCGCTCCCGTCAGACCTTGCGGATGGCGGCCTTGCCGAACACGCCGGTGGGGCGCACGGCCAGGGCCAGGATGAGGAGGACGAGGCCGGGCGCCTCGCGCCAGCCGCTCCCGACGTAGAAGCTCGCGAGCGTCTCGAGGGCGCCGAGGAACATCCCGACGAGCACCACGCCGAACCCGGAGTCGAGGCCCGCCACCACCGCCACCGAGAACGCCTTCAGCACGAGCGCCGAGGCCATCGTCGGCCCGACCGTGGTGATGGGCGAGACGAGGATGCCGGCGAGGGCGGCCACCGCGCCGGACAGCGCGTACGAGAGCATCACCGTCCGCTTCGCGGAGATGCCCATGAGCTCCCCGGCGTCGCGATCCACCGACACCGCCTCGAACGCCTTCCCGAGCAGGGTCCGGCGCTTGAGGAGCTCGATGAGGCCCATCACGGCGAGGACGCCGACCGCGACCGACAGCTCGAGCGGCGTCACGTCCACGCCGAGCACGTGGATGGAGTCGGAGGGGATGGGCGTCGGGAACGGCCGGTCGTCGCGGCCCCAGATGTTCTCCGCGGCCGAGAAGAAGAACAGGCCGAGGATGATGGTGAGCAGGATCCAGCCCTCGCTCTTCTGCTCCAGCGCGAGCCGCACGCCGGCGCGCTCGACCACGAGGCCGAGCGCCGCGCCGAAGAGGAGGCCGGCGGGGAGCACGAGCCAGTAGGAGAGGCCCAGGTCGAGGAGCGTGAGGCTGAAGAACGCCGACACCATCACGAGCTCGCCCTGCCCGAAGTTGATGCTCTTGCTCGTGGCGTAGGTGAGCTGGAAGCCGTAGGCGATGAGGGCGTAGACGAGGCCCATCAGCGCCCCGCTGATGGCCATCTGGGCGACGATCGAGGCGGGCACGGGCGCGGGATCCGAGGTGCGGGGAGGAGACCGGAGGAGAACGAAGAGAACGGGGGAGGGGAGGAGGGCGGCCCTCCTCCCCCTCGCCGGAGGCTACATGTTGCCGTTCTTCTGCAGGCGGGCGCGATCGCGCTCGTTCGCGAACACGACGCGGCCGTCCTGGATCATCCCCATCACGACCTGCTCGCGGCGGAACGCCTCGTGGGTCTCGACGTTCGACGGATCCCACTTCGAGTAGGGCTTCTTCCAGGTGGCGATGACGCCGCTCACCGGCTCCGTCAGGTCCTCGAGCGCCTCGCGGATCTTCTGGCTGTCGGTGCTCTTCGCCTGCTTGACCGCCGCGGCGAACATGTACACCGCGTCGTAGCCCTGCGCGGCCGACACGGGGGAGGGGATGCGCGTGACGCCGTAGGCCTTGTGGTAGGCCGCGATGAAGGCCTTGGCCTTCGGGGTGATGGGCTCCTCGATGAACGTCTGCGGCATGAGCGTGCCGTTGCCGTTCTTGCCGGCGTTGTCGATGAAGTTCGACATGGAGAGCGTCCAGCCGCCGATGAGCGGCACCTTCATGCCGAGCTTGGCCATGCCGTTCGCGACGGCCGCCATCTCGGGCCCGATGCCCCAGATCAGGATCGCCTGGGCGCCGCCGGCCTTCGCGCGGAGGAGCTGGGCGGTCATGTCCTTGTCGCCGATGTTGAACTTCTCGGTGGCGACCACCTGGAGCTTGTCGCCCTGCAGCTTCATCTGGCGGACGAGGTCGTCACGGCCGGAGACGCCGTAGTTCGTCGCGTCGTGCAGCAGCGCGACCTTCGTGTACTTCCGGTTGACCGCCTCCTCGACCACCATGGCCGCCTGGATGCCGTCGTGCGCCGCGAAGCGGAACATCGAGAGCGTCTTCGGGCCCTCTGCGCCCTTCGCCCACTGGGTCATCGAGGCGGAGCCCGCCGCAGGGGTGATGATCTTCACGATGCCCCGGTCCTGGAGGTGCTTGTCGCCCGCGAGCACCACGCCCGTGTTCACGGAGCCGATGACGCCGGAGAGGTCCGGCATGGCGGCGAGCTCCTGGGCGATGAGCGCCCCGCGCTCGTTCTTCGCCTCGTCGTCGCGCTCGACGGCCTCGATCTTGAGCTTCTTGTCGCCGACCTGGATGCCGCCCGCGGCGTTGATCTCGGCGATGGCGAGCTTGGCGCCGTCGCGCATGGACGCGCCCATCGGGGCGGAGCCGCCGGTGAACGGGCCGGTGACGGCGATCTTCACGGAGTCGGCGGCGGAGACTGGGAGGGAGAGGGCGCAGAGCAGCAGCGTTCCGAAGAGCTTCGTCATGTGATCCCCTGGAGCGGGTGAACGCGAGGAGCGCAAAAAACGGGTTCGGGAGACGCAAATCCAGCAGCGGCGCGGTACGGTAACACGAAAGATCCGCGGCGCGCGGGAGCGCGCAGCGGGTTCGACGAGGGATCGGAGCCTGGGAAAACGGCGAGGGATTCGAGCGTGAACACGGATGTTCTCGACGGATCGCGACGGCTCTGGACTCACGGTCGACCGCCGTGGCGGCCCATGGGTCGCGGGCGCCCCAGGGGAGGCGGGGCACGCGAATGCTGCGCGCAGGCGCGGGTGCGACGCGCATGAGCCTCGGTGAGGTCGCCCTGCTGTCGTCCGCCGCGTTCGTGGCCGGCGCGCTCAACGCGGTGGCCGGCGGCGGCAGCTTCCTCACGCTGCCGGCGCTCGTCCTCACCGGAGCGGCACCGCTCGCCGCGAACGCCACCGGCACCTTCGCGCTCCTGCCGGGCTACCTGTCGGGCACCTGGGGCTTCCGGGAGGAGCTACGCCCGCCCCCGGGGCTGTCGTTCCCGGCGCTCCTCGCGCTCGGCGCGGCGGGGGGCGCGCTCGGCGCGGCGCTCCTCCTCCTCACGCCGGCGCCCGCGTTCCGCCGCATCGTCCCGTGGCTGCTCCTCGCCGCGACCGCCCTCTTCGCCGCCGCGCCGCGGCTCCTGCGCGCGGCGCGCGCGGGCGGCGGCGCCGGAGCGCGCGGAGCGGCGATGGGCGTGCTCGCGGTCTCGGTCTACGGCGGGTACTTCAACGGCGGGCTCGGCGTGCTGCTCCTCGCGCTGTTCGCGGTGCTCGGGCAGACGAACCTGAACGCGATGAACGGGCTCAAGAACCTCCTCTCCGCGGTCCTCTCCGCGATCGCGGTGGGCCTCTACGCCTTCGGCGGGATCGTCCTGTGGCGCGAGGGGGCGCTCATGATGGTGGGCTCGATCGCGGGCGGCTACCTGGGAGCGCGAGCCGCTCGCAGGGTCCCGGGCGCGTGGCTGCGCGGAGGGATCGTGGCGACGGGCCTCTTGATGGCGGCGCTCTTCTGGCTGCGCGCCTGAGGGCGCCGCCGCCCGCACCGGAGCACGCGCGCCGGTCAAACATCCGGAGCCGGTGAAGTGCGCTCGGGGCACGGAGCACGAGCACGCCATCGAGGCTCCGTGCAATCACGGACACCGCGGCGACCTCGCCCATCGAGGCTACGGGCGATCACGGACACGGCGCCCGATCTCGCCCACCCGGGCGCCCGGAGCGTGCCCGGTCCGTTCGTTCGGTGGGCGATCTCTCGGCCGGCACCCAGCGTCCGCTTACGACCCAACCAACCGATGACGCGACCTGGTCTCGCTCCGGGCGCCGATACATGCGTGGGCCACACCGCGCGGCGCTCCGCCGCGGGAGTTCCCTGCGCGGCCGCCGCGCGGGCACGGGAGGTCCGGACATGGCGAACGTGATGGTGAAGCCCGATCGCGCCGAGGTTCCCCTGCTGACCCCGGAGCTGCTGGCTCCGCTCCGCGAGAAGCTGCGCGGCGCGCTCTGCCTCCGGGGCGAGCCGGGCTACGAGCAGGCGCGCACCCTGTGGAACGCCATGGTGGACAAGCACCCCGGCGCGGTGGTGCGCGCCGCCGGAGCGGCCGACGTCATGCGGACGGTAGACTTCGCGCGCGAGCACGGGGTCCTCTTGTCGGTGCGTGGGGGCGGGCACAACGTCGCCGGGAACGCGGTGTGCGAGGGCGGCCTCACCCTCGACCTCACGCCGATGAAGTCGGTGCGGATCGACGCCGCCCGGCGGACCGCGCGCGTCGAGCCGGGCGTCACCCTGGGTGAGTTCGACCGTGAGGCCCAGGCGTTCGGGCTCGTGACGCCGCTCGGCATCAACTCGACCACCGGGGTGGCCGGGCTGACGCTGGGGGGCGGGTTCGGCTGGACGAGCCGGAAGCTGGGGCTCGCGATCGACAACCTGCTCTCGGCCGACGTGGTCACCGCCGACGGCAGGCTCCTCCAGGCGAGAGAGGACGAGAACGCCGACCTCTTCTGGGCGATCCGCGGCGGCGGCGGGAACTTCGGCGTGGTGACGTCGTTCGAGTTCCGCCTCCATCCGCTCGGGCCGATGGTGCTCGCCGGGCTGGTCGTCCACCCGTTCTCCCGCGCGAAGGAGCTCCTGAAGGGCTATCGAGGCTTCGTCGCCGGCGCCCCAGACGACGTGACCGCCTGGGTGGTGATGCGCAAGGCGCCGCCGCTCCCGTTCCTCCCTCCGGAGGTCCACGGCAAGGAGGTCCTGGTGTTCGCCGCATGCTACGTGGGCGAGGTGCCGGAGGAGGGAGTGAAGGCGCTCGCTCCGCTCCGCGCCCTGGGGCAGCCCATCGCCGACGTGATCGGCCCCGCGCCCTTCGTGGCGTGGCAGACGGCCTTCGACCCGCTCCTCGCCCCCGGCGCCCGCAACTACTGGAAGTCCCACGACCTGCGCGAGCTCGACGACGCGGCGATCGACATCCTGCTGGACCACGTCCGGCGGCTGCCGTCTCCAGAGTGCGAGGTGTTCATCGGCACGCTCGGGGGCGCGATCAGCCGGGTGCCGGCGGAGGCCACCGCCTACTCGCGCCGTGACGTGCGCCTGTTCGTGAACGTCCACACCCGCTGGACCGACCGTGGCCAGGACGCGGAGTGCGTGCGCTGGACGCGCTCGCTCTTCGACGCGCTCACCCCGCACGCGACCGGCGGCGTCTACGTGAACTTCATGCCGGACGACGAGGCCCAGCGCGTGCAAGGCGCCTACGGCCCGAACTACGAGCGGCTCGCCAGGATCAAGGCGAAGTACGACCCAGACAACCTCTTCCGCCTGAACCAGAACATCCGCCCCGCCCCGTAGCGGCGCGGGCGGCGAGCACCGCGGGGACAGTGCACCACCGACGGCGCGTGCTGCCTCACCGAAATCCGGGTGCCTCGCTCGCGTGGCCCGCGCAGATCCCACGGATCCGGCGGGATCCTGCGGATGGCAGGGGCTTCGCATTGAATCGCGCGAGCGCGGCACGCCGCCGTGCGAAGCGTCCCGGACGGACGAGGAGGCGAGCACATGCTGACCCGCATCGGAGGCACCGCGGCGCCCGGAGACTCGGTCGACCTCCTGCTCGAATGCCACGAGCGCATCCGCTCCTTCCTCGGCCTCGCGCGCCGGATCGCCGAGGCGGGCCCGGCCGAGGCAGCCGCGGTCCCCGAGGCGGCGGCCCGCGTGCGCCGCTACTTCACGCAGGCGCTGCCGCTCCACGCGCAGGACGAGGAGCGCTCGATCCTGCCGCGGCTGCGCGGGCGCGACCCGGCCGTGGATGCGGAGCTCGACACGATGACGCGGGAGCACGCCGAGCACGAGGCGCCGCTCGCGATCCTCGTGGGCGCGTGCGAGGAGCTCGCGCGCGAGCCGGGCCGCCTGGCGGCGCTCGCGCCCGTCGTCGGCGCCGCCACGGCGGAGCTCGAGCGGCACTTCGTCGCGCACCTCGAGCGGGAGGAGAAGGTCATCTTCCCCGCCATGCGCCGGCTCCTCGAAAGGTCCGTGGACGGCGAGATCGTCCGGGAGATCCGCGCGCGCCGCGGCGTGGTCGAGCCGCCGGGCCCCGCTGCGCGCGCGGCGCCGCCGGCGCGGTAGTTCGCGTCCGGGGCGACGCCTCTCCTGCGGGATGCGCCGCGCGAGGCCGCAACGCATCTTCGCGCCGACAGGGCGAGGCGCGGAGGTGGTCATGGCGGGCGAAGGGGCCGTGCGGTCTTCGGCCGGGGATCGGGACGCTCCGCGGAGGAGGAGCGCCGCGCGCGCGCTCCTGGCGCTCGCGCTCCTCGTCGTCGCCGCGCCGGGCTCGGGCGGGGCTGCCCTCGCCGCGCCGGGACGGGGCAGCGCCGCGCCTGCGCCGAAGCTGGACGTCCCCTACGAGCCGAGCGCCCCCGAGGTGGTCGACCGGATGCTCGCGCTCGCGGACGTCCGGGCCGGGGACGTGGTCTACGACCTCGGCTGCGGCGATGGGCGGATCGTGATCGCCGCGGCGAAGCGCGGCGCCCGCGCGGTCGGCGTGGACCTCGATCCCCAGCGGATCCGCGAGGCGCGGGAGAACGCGCGCGCCGCGGGCGTCGAGGAGAAGGTGGAGCTCCGCGAGGGCGATCTCTTCGAGACCGACCTCGGGCCGGCGACGGTCGTGATGCTGTACCTGTGGCCCGAGGTGAACCTGCGGCTCCGGCCGAAGCTGCTCCGGGAGCTCCGGCCGGGCACGCGGGTCGTCTCCCACGCCCACGACATGGGCGACTGGGAGCCCCAGCGCACCGCCGTCGCCGGCGGCGCGCGGGTGTTCCTCTGGATCATCCCGGAGCGCGCGTCGCGCTAGCGCGGCGCCCGGAATCGTCCGGTGGCACCGGCGATCGCGCCGCGGTGCCTCAGGCGAGGTTGTGAAAGACGCGCTGGACGTCCTCGTCCTGCTCGAGCGCGTCCACCAGCTCGAGGACCTCCTTCGCCTGGTCCTCCGGGAGCTCGACCGGCGTCTGGGCCACGTACTCCGACTCGGCGGAGAGGAGGGGGAGCTTCCGCTCCTCGATGGCCGCCTGGAGCTGGCCGAAGCTCTCGAACGCGCTGCGGATGACGATCTGCTTCTCGCCCTTCTCGCCGGTCCCCTCGCCCATCTCCTCGAGGCCGTGATCGATGAGGTCGAGCTCGATCGCGTCGAGGTCGATCCCCTCGGGCGCGAGGCGGAAGACGCCCATCCTGCGGAACTGGAACGCCACGCTGCCGGTCGTGCCGAGGTTGCCGCCGTTGTTCTTGAAGTGCATCCGGACGTTCGCCACGGTCCGGACCACGTTGTCGGTGGCGGTCTCCACCATCACGGCGACGCCGTGCGGCGCGTAGCCCTCGTAGACGACCACCTCGTACGCCTGCTGGTCCTGGCCGCTCGCCCGCTTGATGGCGGCCTCGATCTTGTCCTTCGGCATGTTGGCGCCGCGGGCGTTCTGCAGCGCGCGCCGGAGCGCGGGGTTGTTGTCCGGGTTGGGCCCGCTCCCCTTCACGGCGATGGCGATGTCCTTGCTGATCCGGGTGAAGACCTTCGCCATCCGGTTCCAGCGGGCGAACATCGTGGCCTTGCGAGTCTCGAAGATGCGTCCCATGCGTCCCTCTCTCGGCGCGGGGCGAGGCCGTCCCTCGCGCCCCCGGACGGGCGGATATCTCACACGGCCACCCGCGCGCAAGCTCCGCGCGCCCGCGCCCTTCGCGCCTGCTAGCCTGGGATGAGGCCGTGCAGCAGGTCCGAGCGGTCCACCATGCCGACGAGGTGCCCGCCCGCGTCGGTCACGGCGAGGACCTTGTGGTTACCCGCCAGCATGAGGCCGATCGCCTCGGCGACGGGCGTGTCCTCGCGGGCGAGGGCGACCTCGCTCGTCATCAGATCCGCCGCCGTGCGCGCGTGGGCGTGACGCTCCAGCGTGGCCTCCTCCGGCCCAGGGTGCGCGAACGGGAGCCGGCTCATGAGCGAGCGCAGCGCGCCCGGCCTGAGCGCGGGGGTGATCCGCTCGAGCAGCTCCGCGTCCGTGACGAGCCCCACCACCCGGTGCTCGGCGTCCACCACCAGGGCTCGGTTCAGCCGCGTCGCGACGACGGCCTGGAACACCTCCGCGAGCGGCGTCTCCGGCCGCACGAGGGGGAAGTCACGGCGCATCACGCGCGCGAGCGGAGTGTCCCGGGCGAGGCCGAGGGCCCGCGCCGCCGCCCCCGAGCCCGGCGCGGCGGTGTCGAGGCTGCGGGCCGCGGCCCGGAGCAGATCGACGCGGGCCACGACGCCGACGAGCTTGCCGTGGTCGCTCACGACCGGCATCCGCTTCAGGCGCAGTCGCGCCATCCGCGCGGCCACGTCCGGCAGCGGCGTCCCGGCCTCGACCGTCACCGGGGGCCGCGTCATGACGTCGGCGGCGACGAGGCTCGAGCGGGAGAGCCGCTGCAGGAGCTCCTGCAGCTCCGGGCGCTCGAGGGTCGCGGCGAGATCGAGCCGCACGCCGAGGCCGCCCTTGCGGACGAGATCCGAGCCCGTGACGATCCCGACGGGCACGCCGTCGTCGACGACCGGGACGGCGCGGTACGGCTTGCCGAGCAGCGCCTCCACGACCTCGCGCAGGGGCGTGTCGCTCGCCGCCGAGACCACGTCGCGCGACATCACGTCGGCGGCGGTCATCGTCGCGGGGAGGTCCCGCACCGGGTGCGGCGCGTGCAGCACGATCTCGGTGTCGTCCACGGTGATGAGGCCGTGCGGCACGAGCTCCTTCACCCGGGGCAGGAGCCGCTCGACCACCTCGGGCCGGTCGATCCATTCCACGATCACCGGCAGGTGGGGCGCGATGTCGACGAGCCCGGCGGTGTGGAGCTCCCCCGCGGCGCCGAAGCCGCTCGCCGCGCGGAGGAGCGTCGCGCCCTGCGCGTTCTCCCGGCGCAGGTACTCGAGGACCGCGTGCGCCGCCGGGCTCCGCCCGACGCGGTCGTCCTCGCTCGTGTAGACGCGGACGCGCTTCGCCTTGCCGACGAGGTCGATGCCCATCCTTCACCCCCGGGCCGGTCGAGATCCCGCCCGAACCACGCCGAGGCGGGCGCCCGTCCGGATCCTAGGGCACGCGGTCTGTTCGGGCAGGCGCGATCGGGGTGCCGGCGAGGACCCCTGGGGGATCAGCGGCCGGCTGGCGAGCGGCGGCCAGGGGAGCGCGCCTGAACGCTTCCGCGCGGGATCACGTCGATGACGACCCGCGGATCGTCCTTCGCCACGAGCTCCTGCTCAGCGCGGACGAGCGCCCGCGGCGCACGCCGCGTGAACCAGAGGTGCGCGTCCGGCGCGTGCACGAACGGGCGGAGGGGGAGGGGGAGCTTCGGGTGGAGCGTGAAGCGGTCGCACGCGATCCGCCGCTCCGCCGCAGGGATGTCCTCCGGGCCGTCGTCGCGTACCACGAGGGTCACCACGCGCGGCTTCGGCGTGAACGCGACGAAGGTGAGCTCCGACGCTCCACCCGGCTCGAGGGGGAGCTGACTCGCCGCGAGGGCCGTGCCGTAGCCTGCGAACGAGCGGCCGGCCGGGAGGTCGAGCTTCGCGCGCTCTCGCTCCATCCGATCTCCGCGCCGGACGACCGAACGCGCCTCGCCGGTGGCGAAGTCCACCTCGAACCGGCGCTGCTCCTCGCCGCGCAGCGTCTCGACCCAGGCGAACCGCTCCTGCTCGAGCTCGGCCCCGACCCGGAACGTGTCGGTCTCCTCCGCCTGCCGCCCGTCGCGGAACACCCATCGGGCGTGAACGACGAGCCGGTCTCCGCGGCGCTCCTGGGAGAGCTCGCCGTCGGCGACCACCGCGCCCCGCGCGTCGGACATGGAGGGGAAGCCGTGCAGCGCGCCGGGCGGCGAGCGCACCTCGACCGCCGTCGCCGGAAAGGCGAGGGCGAGGAGCAGCAAGGCCACGGCGGTACGGCTCACGAGTCCAAAGGTGCTCACCCCTCGGCTCGAGCGCCCCGCGTGGGAGCGCGGGCCGTACGCACCGGTACGAACACCTGTACCGCGGCGTACGGGCGCATCGAGGGAGGGCACGTGATCTCGCGAGGATCCGCGCGGCATACCGGTTGCTCTTCGGGCAGCCGGCCGCTCGGTGCGGCCAAAAAGGAGAGACAAGCATGAAGCGCATGTGGGTCATCACCGCCGCACTCGCAGGGATCCTCTTCGCCCGGGCCGGGCTCGCCGACGACGTGGAGACGAAGGACGCTGCGGACGGCGCCCTCGCCGACAAGGCCGACGCGCCCGCGACGCCGCCCACGCTGCCGAGCCAGGCCTCGGAGCGCGCCACCTACGTCCACGAGAACATCGCGTTCGGCAAGCAGGGCGACGCGCGGCGCGCCGCCCACGCCCAGGCGCAGGACTCGGCCCGCGACGCGCGGGCGCACGCTGCGAACGCCGCCGCGCACGCCGCCGCTGCGAGCGCCGCGGGCGCCGCGAGCTCCGACGCGCACGCCGCCGCGGGCCAGACCCGGGCGGAGACCGCGCGCACGACGCGGAGCCAGCCGACCCCGTACGTCCCGCCCACCAACACCGGCCGCCGCTAGCGACGATGCTCGCCCCCGCCGTCGCGGTCGCCCTGCTCGGGCTGTCGCTCGCGAG